>JBBTWQ010000028.1:0-8851 GCA_038062695.1 Patescibacteria group bacterium
CACTTTAGCCTAAATGACTTTATTAGCCGAGAGCTGATCAGGAAACGTCTTTCCGAAGGGAAAAGCGTCTCGCTGCCGGAGGTGATTTATCCGGTGATGCAGGGCTATGACTCATATTTTCTGGATACCGATATTCAGATTGGCGGGACCGATCAGGTTTTCAATATGCAGGCGGGCAGGACTCTGCAGAAGAACCTGCGTCAGAAGGAGTCTTTCATCATCGAAAATGAATTTTTGCCAGGCACCGACGGCAGGAAGATGAGCAAAACCTGGGGGAACGGAATTTATCTGACCGATACTCCGGAGGATATCTACGGCAAGATAATGTCGATTACCGATGAGGTAATTGGGTCGTATTTTGTCTTGGCGGCATCACTACCGATGAAAGACGTCGAGGAGTATAAAAAAAGGCTCTCGGGTGGGGAGAATCCGATGGGGATTAAGAAAGAGTTAGCCCGGGTAATCGTGACCGAGCTTTATGATGAGGAAGCGGCCAAAAAAGCCGAGGCCCACTTTGCGACGACGGTGGTCAGTAAGCGACCAGCTGAGGATGTGGCGGTGGTAAAACTGACCAGTCCGAAGCTACTGATGGATGAACTAGTCGGCTTTGCTTTGGAAAATAGTTTGGTCGAAAGTAAGTCGGAGTTTCGCCGCCTGCTCGAACAAGGCGGAATCTACCTAAATGAAACCAGGGTTGAGAATGAGGTCAAAGAATTGAGTCTGAATATCGGTGAGAATGTGGTGCGGATAGGAAAACGCAAATATTTGAAGCTTTCCGTGGAGTAGAATAGAGCCATTATGGCTGACGAAAAAGCAAACCAGTTAGAAGAAAATCTTGACCCACGGGACCATCGTGTTTTGGGGCGGGAATTGGATCTGTTTACTTTTTCGGATACCGTGGGCCGCGGATTGCCACTTTGGACTTCCCGGGGGACGACATTCCGACGTGAACTGGAGAGATTTATCGTCGACACCGAACTAGCTTGGGGGTATCAGCACGTCATGACGCCCGATATCGCCAAGATAGATTTGTACAAGAAGTCGGGTCACTACCCCTATTACAAAGAAACAATGTACGCGCCGATCCAGGTCGAGGAGGAAGAGTTTATGCTCCGGCCGATGACCTGTCCCCACCACTTTGAGTTGTTTTTGTCTAAACCAAGAAGCTATCGCGAGCTGCCGATGAGAATTGCGGAATTGGCCAAGCTCTATCGCTACGAACTTTCCGGTGTTTTGACCGGGTTGATGCGGGTGCGGTCGTTCTGTTTGGCCGATGCCCACATCATTTGCGCCGATGAGGAACAGATGAAGACTGAAATTAAACTGGCTCTCGATCTGATTGAGTACGTGGCCGGTGTCTTCGGCCTGAAAATGGGAGAAAACTATCGCTACCGCTTGTCCCTGGGTGATCGAGCGAAGACAAAGAAATATTACGACGATCCGGCGGCGTGGGATAAGGCAGAGGCGGTACTGCGCCAGGTTCTTAACGAACGCCGGTGTGACTTTTTTGAGGCGGCGGACGAGGCGGCCTTTTATGGACCGAAGATTGATATCCAAATGAAGAAAATCAATGGCCAGGAGGACACCGCTTTTACGGTTCAGTATGACTTTGTCATGCCCAGGCGCTTTGACTTGAAATACATTGACAAAGACGGAAGCGAGAAGTTGGCGTTGGTGGTGCACCGGTCGAGTATCGGGGCGATCGAGAGAAGCGCCGCCTTCTTGCTGGAACATTTTAACGGGGGGCTGCCTGTTTGGCTTTCACCGGTACAGGTAGCGATTCTACCGGTTAGCGAAAAGACGGCTGGCTATGCCAAGGAAGTCGGAAAGGCTATGAAAGAGGCCGGAATTCGGTACGAGACGGCGGAGGAGGCGGAGAGCTTGGGCAAAAAGATTAGAAACGCCGAGGCGATGAAGATCCCCTACATGCTGATTGTCGGCGAGAAAGAAGCCGAAAGTGGCCAGGTCTCTGTCCGGGCTCACGGCTCGCCTTTGCGCGAGGCTTCGGCAGAGCGAGGCCAGAAAGATCTTGGGACGATGGAGCTAGCTACTTTTGTCGAAAGGATCAAAAAGGAGATTGAAACGAAGGCGTTGCCTGTGGGGTAAAATGTGTTGATATGGCTACCCGAATTGACGAAATCCTGGCGGAGAGGCGGCGAAAGATTGAAGAGCTAACTCGCTTGGGTATTGATTTGTACCCGGCCAGGAGCCAGAAAGACGCGGCCAATGGCGAAGTGGTGGCTAATTTTCCTAAATATGAAGGCAAGAGCCTTAATCTAACGGGTAGAATTGTCAGTTGGCGGGAGCATGGCAAGCTGACCTTTGGTCATCTCTATGACCAGTCGGGAAAAATTCAGTTGTTTGTCCGGGCTGATGGGATTGAGCCGACCAGCAAAGAGAAACAGACCCTGGGTTTTGCTGATCTGAAACTTTTAGATGTGGGTGACTTTATTCAAGTTAGGGGCGAGATTGTTAAAACCAAAACGGGTGAAGTGTCGGTCTTGGTGGCGACAATAAAATTGCTGACCAAATCGCTAAGGCCTTTGCCGGAAAAATGGGTAGGGATCAAGGATCCCGAGACGGCATTTCGGAAGCGCTATCTCGATTTATTGATGAGCCCCGAAAAGAAAGAGAGATTTATCCGCAAGGCCAAGTTTTGGGAGGCGAATCGGAAATTCATGAAAGATCATGGCTTTATCGAGGTGGAGACGCCGATTTTGGAAACGACCACTGGGGGGGCCGACGCGCGGCCGTTTGTGACGCATATGAACGCCTTGGACCAGGATTTTTACCTCCGGATTTCGACCGAGCTATTTGAGAAGAGACTATTGGCGGGGGGGTTCGAAAAAATATATACTTTAGGCCCGAACTTTAGGAATGAGGGGATGGATGACGAACATCTGCCGGAGTTCTACCAACTGGAGTGGTACTGGGCCTATGCCGACTACCGCGAGGGGATGAAGTTTGTCAGGGAGATGTATCGGTACGTGGCCCGCGAAGTGTATGGGCGGACCAAGTTCACCAGCCGGGGGATGACCTATGATTTGGCGGATGATTGGGAAGAAATTGATTACGCCAAGGTGATTAAGGAAAAATTAGGAGTCGATATTTTCAGTTCAACGGATGGAGCGATGTTGAAGGTGGTGAAAGCAAAAGGTCTGAAACTACCCGGGGATATAAACAGAGTGAGGTTAATTGATAACCTGTGGAAATTGGTGCGCAAGGAAATTGCCGGACCAGCGTTTTTGATTAACGAACCGAAGTTTATGTCGCCTCTGGCTAAGAGCAAGCCCGACAATCCCGAGCTAACCGAGAGATTCCACGTCATTATCGCCGGATCGGAATTGGGAAATGGTTATTCGGAGCTAAATAATCCGGTGGACCAAAGAGAGCGTTTTGAGGAACAGCAAAAGGCGCGGGAGGAGGGCGATGAGGAGGCCCAGATGATGGATCCCGATTTTGTCGAAATGCTGGAGTACGGTATGCCGCCAACTTGCGGTTGGGGCCACTCCGAAAGACTGTTCTGGTTCTTGGAGGACGTTAGCGCTCGGGAGGGAACATTTTTTCCGGCGATGAGGGTGAAAATGGCCGATAATAATTGATTTCGGCCCACTTTTGGGTTAAAATCTGCTGTCAAGATGGCTAGACAGGAAATAGAGAGGTCAGAACTCCCGTTTTGGACTCCGCGAATCCAGAGGGCTTTTGAAGCAGGACAAAAAGCTCATGAGGGGCAGACGAGAAAGACAAGCGGCGAGCCATATTTCAATCATTGTGTGGCGGTGGCGGGAATCATCGAGTCTTGGGTTTTTGTCAGAGAGAGCCGATTCGTCGAGGATTTGGTCTGTGCTGCTTTTTTGCATGATACGCTGGAAGATACTGATTTGACGCTCGATCAAATTAGGGAAGAATTTGGAGACGAGGTGGCTTTTTTGGTTGACGGGGTATCTAAGTTCAAGTCGGAAGGGATAGAGGGAAGCGATCACGAAACGATAAAAAAGGTGTTGGAGGGATATTTTATCGATCCCCGGGTGGTGGTTCTGAAGTTGGCTGATAGAACTCATAATATGAAAACCCTGGGTGATATGCCACTAGAGAGGCGGGGGCCGAAAGCCTGGGAGACAGAGGAAGTTTATGCCAGAATGGCCGAAGCCCTGGGAATGTGGGAAGTAATGAGGGAACTTAAGGACGGGGCATTCCCGATTCGTTTTCCAGAAAGATACAGGATGGTTAAAGAAATAATGGATCGAGACCCGCGTCGGAGTGAAGGATATATAGCGGCATTGTGTAATGACGTCCGGATAATATCAGAAGAGGGTAGGGTGGAGGCCGAGATTGGGTGGCGTTTGTCGGGATTGCGTCAGGTAGACCAAAAACGGCGGAAGATGAGACGACCAATGGGTGAAGGCGGATATGAGGGCGTAAGTGAGGTATTGAGTATCGGGGTAAAGGTCAAGTCCGTAGAAGACTGCTATAGGTGTTTAGGTCTTTTGAGGGCATATTTTGGGGGTAATATTGATCAGTCCAGGTCGGCTGACACCATAGCGGTGCCAGCGGACAATGGTTATCAAGCCTTGAAGGAGGTAGTTGATTTGGGCTTTGGGGCGGTGGAAGTGGTGATCATGACTGCCGAAATGGAGGAATTTAACAATTGGGGAGTGGTTAGTTTGATAAGAAAGGGTGTCGAGGATTTGAGCGGATATCGAATGAGGTTTGTGTTTACACCTGATGGGGAGGTAAGAGTCTTGCCGATGATGGCTTCATTGTGGGATGTGGCGGCGGCGATTAACCCGAAGTTGGTGACGATGATGGTGGCGGTTAAGGTTGATGGAGAGTACGAAATTCCGTCGACTCAGGTACGTCACGGAAGTACAGTCGAAGTAGTGGCGGGGAAAATAAGAGGATCATTTGTTTGTGATAGAAGCTGGGAAACCGCGTGTTTGAGATCGACAGAGAGAATTTTACGACAGGCTTTGGAGGAGACTGCCTATCGGCGAACGGTGGAATGGGGAGCGATGAAGTCACGGGGGATGTTGGCTCATAGGGGGGTGCTGTCCTTTAATGATATTAGGGAAGAAATTACGCCTTTACTGTCATTTCTTGGTTGCCGAAACGTCGACGAGCTTTTATTTGCCATAGGGGGTGGGGAGATAGATCAGGAGCGTTTGGATTCTGTGCTCGATCGGCCCGGACATGAAATTAATAAGGCGACCTTGGGGTTCTCTACCCTGCTGGTTTGCGGTAAGGATGAGCCGGGCGTGCTTCATCGCCTGACCGGACTGATACAGCAGTTGGGCGGGAACATAGTTAGGGCCGTTAATTTCGGTGATCACGAATACGAGTTGAGATTAGTAATCAGAGGGTTAGACGCAGTAAGGGAAGTCGAGTTGAAGCGGGCGGTTAGTGAGAGTGGGAGATATCGTGAAGTAAGGGTGGTTTAGGGGTTGTTTCCGCATTCGGTTTTTACTTTTTCGATTAAAACTTGGCAGAAAGCTTTGCCGGCTTCCTTTTTGGCGGCGTCAATTTGTTCCTCGGCTATTTCCCCGGCTTTCTTTTTGACATCCTCGATGACGGTGTTGACGACGTTGGAAACGGCGTTGTTGCTGGTGGCTGCCCCGTCGACCTGCCCGCCTTCGCTATCGCTTTGGCGAGGCGAAGGAATTTGGAACTTGTCAGGGAGAAAATCGTTGATGGTTTTGATGGCCGGGTGAATGATTTTGGCCCCGAGGACTTCCGGTTTGATAATTGGTTCGAGGGTGGGCTGGAGACGGGGGTAGAGTTTGTAGACGCCAAAGACGGCGGCGACAACTAAGGCGAGGCGGGCGATTGAGGCGAACATAATGTCAGTTTACAGCAAAAGCAGTGATAAAATTTGATTTAGTGAAGTATATTTTTGTTTCGGGTGGCGTCGTTTCCGGCCTTGGTAAGGGGATAACGTCGGCGTCGATTGGGATGATCCTTGCGGCGAAAGGGGTGGTGGTAACGGTGGTAAAAATTGATATGTATTTGAATATCGACGCGGGGACCATCCGGCCCCAGGAACACGGCGAAGTTTTTGTGACCGAGGATGGGCTGGAAACTGATCAGGATTTGGGCAATTACGAGCGCTTTCTCTCTAAGTCACTAAGGCGGGAAAACTATATGACCACCGGGCAAGTCTATAAAACGGTTATTGATCGGGAGAGAGCTTTTGGCTATGAAGGTGAGGATGTCGAGGCGATTCCGCATGTGACCGATGAAATTATTGGACGGATAGAAAAAGCGGGAGAAATGAATAAAGCTCAAGTGGTGATTATCGAATTGGGCGGGACGGTAGGAGAGTACCAGAACAGTTTGTTTTTCGAGGCCAGTCGAATCCTCCGT
Organism: Patescibacteria group bacterium; assembly: GCA_038062695.1. Taxonomy (GTDB): domain Bacteria; phylum Patescibacteriota; class Microgenomatia; order UBA1400; family MFAQ01; genus 2-01-FULL-50-23. Next base: position 6,361 of record JBBTWQ010000028.1, read on the forward strand.
TTGCGTCATCCAAAAGATGTAATTTCCGTCCATGTAACTTATTTACCGTTACTGGCCAGTGTCGGCGAATTAAAGAGCAAGCCGGCGCAACAGTCGGTAAAACTACTGAACGCAATGGGGATTCAGCCTGATTTTTTGGTGGCCAGAAGTGAAAAAACGATCGATGCTAAGAGGCGGGAGAAGCTAGCGGTTTTTTGCAACTTATCTGACGAAGATATTATCGCGGCGCCGGATCTGCCCAGTATTTATCAAGTGCCTTTATTTCTTAACGAACAGAAATTTGGAGAAAAAATAATGACTAAACTTGGTTTAAGAAAGAGAATGGTAAGCGGAGGTTTAGAAGCGTGGAAAAAGTTTGAAGAAGCTCGTCAGGCGGCCAAAAAGACGGTCAAGATCGCCATGGTGGGTAAGTATTTCGCGACCGGAGACTACAAATTGGCGGACTCTTATGTTTCGGTGATCGAGGCGCTCAAACAGGCCGCTTGGTTACAAGGAGTTAAGCCGGAACTAACCTGGGTTGATTCGGCCGAATATGAGGATGGAAAACTAAGCCTGTCCGGCTTTGACGGTATTATTGTGCCCCAAGGTTGGGGCAAGCGGGGGGTGGAAGGAAAATTGAAAGCGGTCAAGTATGCCAGGGAAAACAAGGTGCCCTACTTGGGCTTATGTTTTGGAATGCAGATGGCGGTAATCGAGTTTGCCAGAAACGTCTTGAGGTTAAGGGGAGCAAATACGACCGAGGCGGATCCGAAAACAAAATATCCGGTGATCCATGTAATGCCGGATCAGGCCGAGTATCTGGCCAGGAAACAATATGGCGGAACGATTCGTTTGGGTGCTTGGCCGTGTGTCATTAAATCGGGGACGAAGTTGGACGAGATCTATAAAAATTATGGAAAAAATAATGATGGGCCGTGGCAGCAGTCAAATGGTTCAAATGTCGCACCGGCCGGGACAACAAATGTAATTTATGAGCGGCACCGCCACCGCTATGAATTCAACAACGAGTATCGGGAAAAGTTTGAAAAAGCGGGGCTGGTCATTTCGGGGACATCACCCGACGGCGAGCTGGTGGAGGCGATTGAGCTAATGAACCACCCCTTTTTCATCGGGACGCAGTTTCATCCGGAATATATCGCCCGGCCGCTGACACCACACCCGATTTTTATGGCCTTTGTCAAGGCATGTATTTGACCCGGTCGAGTAGAATATTAGGATATGGTAGAAAGAGCCCGTGAGATTATTGATAGGTATCAGAGGCTAGAGATTGGAAGAAATTTCATTTCCTGTCCGTATTACATGAATGTAGCCAAGAAGTCCGTGATTGATCTCTTAAGAAGAGTTGATGTTCCGGGTGAAGAAATTGATAAATTTTCATCGACGTGGAGGAAATCGGCAGTTGATTTTGGTCGCTTTCAGGGGAAGGGCTTACCAGATGAGATCGCAGGAGCCGCCTTGCAAATAAGTAGGAAGATTGGTTTGCCAATCGAAAATGCTGACCCCATGGTGGTAGTGGAAGTAATGAAGCATCTTGGTTTAGGTATAGACTGTTCGGGTTTTGTCTTTAATGTATTGAGGTATGCTTTTGAAGCGGATGGAAAGTTAGACAAGTTTGTTAACAGCTTAGCTTGGGAAGATACTGAAAGGCGAGATGCCAGTCGGGCAGGTACCTTTGTTTTTGCTGGTAAAGCTTCTTATGTGATAGAGGCCCATGATTTGCGAGGATTAGATCTATTACTGATGAGGGGCTTGAGTGGAAAATACATACATGTAGCATTATTGCTGCCTGTTGATAATGGGGAATTTGAAGTGGTGCAGTCTACTCTATTGGCGGTGCCTACTGGTGTAAACTTCAGCAGAATGAAGGTTGTGAAACAAGGTCCGGTCTTTGAATTTATTCCCGGATTGGGTAAAAGATGGGAGGAAATATTTGCTGAAGGGAGAATCGAATTCAGGAGATTGGCGGCGCTAGCTGGTTAAAAGTTGACTGCTTCTGGTAGAGTAGTGGGACATGAGTGAGACGGTCAAAATAACCGGTGGCAGGAAATTGAGGGGGGTGGTGACACCGATTGCAAATAAAAACGCGCTGTTGGCGGTAATTCCGGCGGCGGTGCTTTCAAACGAAACGATTATTTATAAAGAAGTACCGGAGACAAGTGATGTGGTGAAGCTGTTAACCATCATTGAGAAGATGGGCGGCAAGGTAGTCCGCGGCACGCGGGGGGAAGTGAAAATAAACTGTAAAGATTTAAATTCATATCGGGTAGATGAAGAGTTGGGTGGGTCATTCCGGGCGGCTTTGGCTGATCCGGCGGTGACGGTAATTCACGGGATGGATACTCTGAAAAGAAGATACCCAAATATCATTGAGGTGTATAAGAAACTGGGGGCAAAAATTGAGATAGTTTCCGAGATGGCCAACAAAGTAAAATGAGGGTATGAATCTAAAAAAGGTGATGGTGGTCTATGGCGGCGTTAGCCCGGAACATGA
>JBBTWQ010000029.1:0-21258 GCA_038062695.1 Patescibacteria group bacterium
ACGGCTGGGGCATCGCTCCCCCCGGGCCGGGTAATGCCATTACCCTGGCCGATCCGCCCACCTTCAAAGCCTTAAATGTCAACTACCCTCACAGTCAACTGGAAGCCTCCGGTATCGCCGTCGGTCTACCGGCCGAGCAGGACGGCAATACCGAAACGGGCCATCTCAATATCGGCGCCGGCCGGATTGTCTACCAGGATCTGGCCCGGATCAACATGAGTATCGCTCAAGGAGAGTTCTTCGCTAACCCCGCCTTACTGTCAGCCATCAACCACGCCAAAACTAACAATTCGGCCCTTCATCTTTTGGGCCTGGTTGGTTCCTCGGGCGTTCATGCTTACAACGACCATCTCTACGCCCTGATCATGATGGCCGCCCAGCACAAAATCGAAAAATTATATCTCCACCTCATCACCGACGGCCGCGACTCGCCACCAACCGCTGGCGGGAACCAGATCACCGCCGTTACCGAGTATCTGGCCCGCTATAGCAAAAATGGCCAGATCGTCAGCCTTATGGGCCGCTACTACGCCATGGATCGCGATATGCGTCTCGACCGCACCAAACTGGCTTTCGACTGTCTAACCGCTGCCAACCCCATCTGCGCTGAAACGGGGCAGAAAGCAATCCAGGAATCCTATGACCGGGGCGAAACCGACGAGTTCGTCAAACCGGTTGCTCTTGGTCCAAATTGCAGCGCCACCCGAATTCGGGCCAACGATGCCGTTATTTTCTATAACTTCCGGATTGACCGTCCCCGCCAATTGACAAAAACGATACTGGACGCCAACATCGCCAATCTTGCTTTAGTCACCATGACTAACTACCACAAGAATTTCCAGATCCCCATCGCTTTTCCCGATCTGGTCATCAGCAACACCCTCGGTGAAGTCATCTCCAAAGCCGGTCTCAAGCAAATCCGCGCTGCCGAGAGCGAAAAGGAACGTTTTGTCACCTACTATTTCAATGGCCAGCACGAGGACGCTTTCCCCGGCGAAGACCGTCTCATCGTTCCCTCGCCGAAGATCGCCACCTACGACCTGCTTCCGGAGATGTCCACTCCCTTTCTGGTCGATTCCTTCTGCCAAGCCTTTGCCGCCGACAGTCACGCCCTCGGGGTCATCAATATCGCCTGTCCCGACATGGTCGCTCACACCGGCAATATCGACAAAACCGTCCAGGCGGTCAAAGCGGCCGATGCCGGTCTGGTCAAGTTGGTCGAACTGGCTAAACAAACCGACGCCTATCTTCTCCTGACCGGCGATCACGGCAACGCCGAGGAGCTTTTAAACCGCCAAGGCGGTATTGACACCGAGCACTCCCTTTTCCCGGTCCCCTTTATTCTCTTTGCCAAAGAAACACCGGTCGGTCAGCTGGAAAACGGAGTTTTGGCTGATATTGCCCCGACCATTCTCGCATTACTGGGGGTTGAAAAACCGGCCGAGATGACCGGCAAAAACCTGTACACTAAATAAAATGCACCAGTTTCGGACCATCACCGTCGAAGATAAGCACCTCACGCTGGCCCCCAATCTGGAAAATTATGACCAGGCTTATCGGGATTTTGACTTGAAGGAGTGGAGCCGGGGCGAGATTAAATTCTTCGACAATGGCAAACTGAATGCCGCCTACAACGCCGTTGAAAGGCACGCCCATAATGAAAACAAAAATAAAGTCGCCCTTTACCTTCTGGATGAAAATCTTTTTGAAACCAAACTAACTTTCGGGGAGCTTGACCGGTTGGCCAATCAGTTTGCTAATTATCTCAAATCACTCGGCATCGAGAAAGGGGATCGGGTCTTTTTCTTCCTGCCCCGAAACGCCACCATCTTTTATGGTTTCCTGGGTGCGCTCAAAATCGGCGCCATTGCCGGCACCCTCTTTTCCGCCTTCGGCCCTCAGGCGCTCCTCGACCGCTTGGAAAATAGCGGCGCCAAAGTCCTGGTCACAACCGGGCAACTCAGCCACCGCCTAAACGGCATCAGGAAAAAACTGCCCGACCTGGCGCACGTCATTACCGTCAAAGAACTGGAGACAATCCTGCCCAAACAATCAGAGGAGGCCCGCTGCGCCCATACCGACCCAACTGACCCCGCCTTCATGCTCTATACCTCCGGCACGACCGGCAAACCCAAGGGCGTGGTCCACGCCCACCAGACGATCCTTTCGGAGCACCTGACCGCCAAGTACGTTCTTGATCTCAAACCGGACGACGTTTACTGGTGTACCGCCGATCCGGGCTGGGTCACCGGCGTGGCCTATCAAATCCTGGGAACGCTAAGCAATGCCGCCAGCACCGTCATTTATGCCGGCCGCTTCGATCCCAAAACCTGGTACAAAATTATCGAAAAATATCGCGTCACCGTTTGGTATTCTGCCCCAACTGCTATTCGGATGCTCCAGGCCGGCGGTGATGGCTTGGTCCGTTTCCACAATCTCTCCTCCTTGAGACACCTCGGCAGTGTCGGCGAGCCGCTAAACCCCGAGCCGCTTCTCTGGGGCCAAAAAGTCTTCAAACACCCTTTCCACGACACCTGGTGGCAGACCGAAACCGGTGCTATTTGTATCGCCAACTATCCCAGCCTTCCTATCCGGGTCGGCTCGATGGGCAAACCCTTCCCGGGCGTTATCGCCGGCATCGTTGATGATAAAGGTAACGAATTGCCACCTCTGACCGAAGGCAATTTGGCTCTCAAAAAAGGCTTCACTTCCCAAATGATCAAAATCTGGAAACGGCCCAAGAAGTACCAGAGCTACTTTATCAAAAGCTGGTATATCACCGGCGACCGAGCTTACAAAGATAAGGATGGCTACTATTGGTTCGTCGGCCGGGCTGACGACGTCATCAAAACCCAAGGTGAGCGCGTTGGCCCCTTTGAAGTTGAGTCCGCCCTGGTCGCTCACCCCGCTGTGGCTGAAGCCGGAGTTATCGGTAAACCCGACGCCCTCCGCGGCCAGATCATCAAGGCCTTTATCGCCCTCAAGCCGGGATATAAGCCTTCTGAAAAACTAAAGATCGAAATCTCCGAACACGTCAAACACAACCTCGCTGGCCACGCCTACCCGCGCGAGATTGAGTTTGTCGACAGTCTACCCAAAACCCGTTCCGGCAAGATCGTCCGCCGCCTCCTGCGCGCCAAAGAACTCGGTCTCCCCCTGGGCGATACCTCCACCCTCGAGGAATTTTAACCCCACCTTGGAGGTGTGGTTTGACCACCTTATATATGCCAGGAAGAACCACCCCGCTCGTCACAGGGGAAACCTACCACGTTTTTAATAGGGGCATCGATAGACGCCAAACTTTTATTTCTAAAAACGATCACCAAAGGGCACTTCAGACAATCTCATTTTATCGATTCACGAACCATCCCCTGAGACTTTCATGGTTTATAAAACTCAGCCCTAAAATACAAAACCAAAAATTAGATATCCTGAGAGCCCAAAAGCCCCTAGTTAAAATTCTTGCCTATTGCCTAATGCCGAATCATTTTCACCTCCTTCTCAGGCAGGAAGAGGACGCAGGAATCTCAAAATATCTCAGCGATCTACAAAATAGTTACACCAGATATTTCAATACGATAAACGAAAGAACAGGCCCGTTATTTATGAGGCAATTCAAAGCAGTCCGGATTGAGAATGAAAATCAGCTGACTCATGTCTCCAGATATGTCCATCTGAACCCCTATACGGGTTCAGTGGTCAAATCATTAGAGGAAATAGAAAAATATCCGTGGTCATCATTTGGGTCATATCTCGACGGAAATGACCAGATTGTGACAAGCAACTCTGTACTAGACATATTCAGGAACGGCAATCAATATAAAAAATTCGTCCTAGACAATGCCGACTACCAGAGAAAATTAAAAGACATCGAACATCTACTCCTAGAATAATCACACCTCTGAGGTGTGATGACGGAAAAGAATTACCACCTCGCCCTTGATTTTGTCCACACTCGTCAAAAGCTCGGCCACAGTACCGCGCAGTACCTGTTCATATTCCTTAGTTAATTCGCGCGCGACTACGGTTTGAGTCTGGTCTCCGAACTCGTTCCCGATCTCCTCTAAAGTTTTTGTCACCCGGAAAGGAGATTCGTAGATCACCACCGTCACCCCATCAGCCGCTTTCACCAATTCCCAGTTTGCCTTCCGCTTGCTTAGTTTTTTCGGTAAGAATCCCAAAAACAAGACCTTATCCGCCGACAGCCCGGAAATAGCGACAGCCGTCATTGCCGCCGTCGGTCCGGGAACCACCCCAATCGTCCCGCCCCGGGACAATAACTCTTTGACCAGTCGATAGCCGGGATCGGAAATCAGGGGCAGGCCGGCATCCGAAACCAAAATCGCTTCGCCCTCGGGTCCAATCTGCTCCAGAAGCCAATTTACTTTTTCCGCTTCGTTAAAGTCGTTGATCACCAGTAGGCGGCCGGAAAACGGCGCCGACAGGTGACCCAGATTTTGCAGTTTCTGCCACAATTTATGAAAGACGCGCGTGTCCTCGCAAATTACCATTTTGGCACCAGTCAAGGCCTGAATCGCCCGCAGGCTAATATCCTCAATGTTTCCCAGCGGTAACCCCACCAATGTCAATTTCATTGGCTTATTTTACTCCACTGTGCTACAATACCCCTATTGTTCTCGGATTGAGCACTTAGCTCGCCTCGCTAGACCGTTTTTCCAATTGTCTATCTTGAAGTTTTCCCGTAAGGACAATCTGGAGAAGCACAAGCTTCCCAATAAATATATGTTCACTAAACGACATTTTGGTGGTCGTGGTAGTTCCTACCGCGGTGGCCAACGCTCTCATCAGTCTTTTGGCGGAGGAAGACGTTCTTTTCCTATCCCTAAAGCATTGGATCCGAGATTATTTGTTCGCGAGGCCGCCCCAGAAGTTACCAAAGAAGTGCTAATCACACATAATTTTTCTGATTTTGGGCTGCACGCCTCACTTCTTTCTAACTTGAATAAAAAAGGATTTGCCCAACCCACCACCATCCAGGATCAAGCCCTGGAACCAGCTCTGGCTGGGGATGACGTCTTGGGTTTGGCCGATACCGGCACCGGTAAAACCATGGTTTTCGTCTTGCCGATACTCAACAAAATTCTTTCTGATCGGAACGAAACCGCCATTATCATTGCCCCCACCCGTGAACTGGCCCTTCAAATTCAGGAGGAAACTAAGGTTCTCGCCGAGAGTCTTGGTATCTATTCCTGCCTCATCATTGGCGGCTCTGATATGCGCCGCCAACTGGACAATCTGCGCCGCGGACCGAGTATTCTCATCGGTACCCCGGGGCGCCTCAAGGACCTTCATCAACGCGGCTATCTCAATTTAGACACCACCAAGACGGTGGTTCTCGACGAAGTTGACCGGATGCTCGACATGGGTTTTGTCAAAGACATTACTCTCTTGCTCTCTCTGCTCCCCAAGGAACGCCAAACCCTGCTTTTCTCGGCTACCATCGATGATAAAGTTGAAAAGATTGCTCGTCAGTTTATGCGTCGCCCTAAAAAGATTTCTGTCAAAACCGGCGCCACTTCGGGCAATGTCAGTCAAAACATCATCAAAGCTTCCGGGAAAGTCCAAAAAATTAATCTTCTCTGCGGCCTGCTTAGTAAAAATGAGTTCTGCAAGGTTCTCGTTTTCGGTCGCACCAAACACGGCGTCGAAGACCTGAGCAAAGATCTCATCAAAGCCGGTTTCAAAGCCGGGGCCATTCATGGCAACAAACGCCAAAATCAGCGCGAAAACGTCCTCCGGCAATTCAAAGATAATCACATCAACATCCTCATTGCCACCGACGTCGCCGCCCGGGGTATTGATGTCAAAGACATCAGCCACGTCATTAACTTTGACCAACCCGCCACCTACGATGACTACGTTCACCGTATCGGCCGTACCGGCCGGGCCGGAAAAACGGGCATCGCGCTCACCTTTGTCGATTGATATACTGAACTTAATGCCCGAAGTTTTTGGTATCAAAATTGCCGGTCCGGCCGGAGCCGGAAGTATGTCTGCCGGTGAAACTCTCGTCCGCGCCTTTATCAAAGCCGGTTACTATTGTCAGGGTTATCCCGAGTATCCTTCCCTCATCAAAGGCGGTCATACTTCCTACCTGATCACCATTAGCGAAAACCTTTTCCCGAACAACGCCCCCAGAGTTGATCTTCTTCTGGCCCTGACCCAAGGCGCCCTCGATAACGAACACCAATCGCTTGCGGAAACTACCCACCTTATCGCCGATCAAACTCTCAAAGCCGATCATGAATACAAAAATTTCCACCAACCAACCCTGCTTACCGTCGCCAAGAACGCCGGTAACCCCCTGACCCTGAACACGGCCATGCTCGGCTTTGTCGCTCCCCAACTAAAACTGGATACTAACCTCGTCTGGGAATTGATTCACCAAGAATTAGGGGATAAATCTCAAACCCTTCTCGACCAAAACAAAGTCGCCTTTGATACCGCCGGTCAGCTTTCACTTCAATATCATCTCAATCTGGACTTACCCAAAGCCACCAACCAAACCCACCATCTGGCTATCAACGGCAGTCAGGCAATCGGACTCGGAGCCATCGCCGCCGGTATCAATTTCTACGCCGGCTACCCGATGACCCCCAGTTCCCCACTGCTTCACTTTATGGCCGCTCATCAAGTCGAGTTCGGCTATCTTGTCCGCCAGGCCGAAGACGAGATCAGCGCCATCAATATGATCACTGGCGCCTCTTTCGCCGGTGCCAAAGCGATGACCGGCACTTCCGGCGGGGGCTTTGCCCTGATGGAGGAGGGGATTTCCCTCTCCGGCATGCTGGAAACTCCGATCGTTATTTACCTCGCCCAGCGCCCTGCCCCGGCTACCGGCCTGCCCACCTGGACGGCACAAAGCGATCTCTTGTTTGCTATTAATGCCGGTCACGGCGAGTTTCCCAAAATCATCCTCGCCCCGGCCGATCCCGACGAATGTTATCGTCTGACCCACCGTGCTTTTTATCTGGCCCAAACTTTTCATTGCCCCGTCATTATTCTCTCCGACAAATATTTGGCGGAAAACTATTACAGTTCGACCGACTTTCCGGCCCTGGATCCAGTTCCACTTTCGGCAGTCAACGCTACCCCCAAACCGGAAATGTTTGCCCGCTATGCGTTTACCCCCAACGGCGTTCACTCACGTACCATTCCCGGCATCCCGGGTGGGGAATACATCGCCAACTCCGACGAGCATGAAGCTCACGGTCTCGTCGACGAATCGGCCGAAAATCGGACTCTCAACAATCAACGGCGGCGAAACAAAATTAATGACATAAAAAATTACATTCCCCTGCCGTCGATCAGCGGAGCAGGGGATAAGGCGGTCATTTCCTGGGGTTCCCACAAATATATCGCCAGTCAAGTTGCCGAAGAAATGCAAATGGCCCACATTCATTTTAATCACCTTTGGCCATTACCCGAAAAACTAGACACCGTTTTATCTGGATATACCAAGCTAATTAGTATCGAAAATAACGAAACGCATCAACTTGCCCGGCTCCTGCGCCAGGAAACCGGCGTCACCATCCACCAACGACTCGGTGAAGACACCGGCCGCCCCTTAGATCCCCATAAATTAATCGCTCAAATTAAACATGGCTAACCTCGATACCGGTCTCTTTCCCACCTGGTGCCCTGGCTGTGGAAATTTTCCACTATGGGCCGCCTTGAAGGCCGCTCTCAAACAACTTAATTTGGAAACCCATCAGTTTGTCCTGGTTTACGATATCGGTTGCTCCGGTAATATGACCAATCATCTCCGAGCTTACGCTTTCCATGGTCTCCATGGCCGGGCCATTCCCGCCGCTTGCGGTATCAAACTAGCCAACCACTCTCAAAAAGTGATCGTCATTGGCGGCGACGGCGGCCTCCTGGGCGAGGGGATGACCCATTTTATTTCTGCCGCCCGCGGCAACATGGATATTACCGTCATTCTCCATAACAACCAGGTCTATGGCCTGACTACCGGCCAAAGTTCACCCACATCGATGAAGGGAACCAAGGGCAAAGCTACTCCCTTGGGTGTTGTCGAACAACCGCTCGAACCCTGTGGTTTCGCCCTTCTTTCCGGCGCCACCTATGTTGCCCGCGCCTTCGCCGGCAATATTCCCGATACGACCAAAATTTTTGTCGACGCTCTAACCCACCAGGGTTTTGCCCTGGTCGAAGTTCTCCAGCCCTGCGTTACCTACAACAAACTCAATACTTATGACTGGTTCCGCCAACGGGTCAAACCGCTATCCATCACTCCCGATAATATCTACGAAGCCATTACCAAAGCCGCCTGGACCGACCAGGATATCTTTACCGGAGTTTTCAAAAAAGATGAAACCATACTCCCATATCATCTTAATTTTGAAATTCTCAAAGAGAAAACCCTCATCCAATACCAGGAAAAACGCGATCTGACCAAATATATTACTAGTCAAAAATAAACTATGGCCAAAACCTACGCCGGTGACCGAAAATGGACAACGGGACGCTCCCGCGTCGTCCGACCCACTGATCAGAACCGTTTTTTACGGGGCTTAAAAGAATCCGCCAAGATGATCTTTGACGCTCTACCAGCCAGCGCCCGCAAAAAAAGAAGCTGGGAAAAATAACTAATATTTGCGGATTACCGCCTTCAAACGACCTTGAATCCGGACGTTGGTAGCGTAAATCGGTGACATCGTCGAATTGGCCGGCTCGAGTCTGATCCGCGTCTTTTCCTTGAAAAAGCGTTTCAAAGTCGCCAACCCATTTTCGAGTAAAGCAACCACAATGTCACCATCTCTAACATTGCCAATATCCTCCTCCTCAATGACCACAAAATCCCTGTCGAAAATCCCCTCATCAATCATCGACGTTCCCTTCACTTGAAGCACGAAGGCCCTCTTTTTCCCGGAAACCAAAGACGGAGCGATTTTCATCGTCGCATCCGGATCGGTGTAGGGCATGATCGGCTTACCGGCGGCGATAAAACCCATGATCGGCAGTTCTACCGAAGACAGAGCCTCGGAAATATGCTTATCCAGTATCTCAATGCCTCTGATCGCCCCCTCATATTTCCTGATAATCTTTTTCTTGATCAGAGCCTGCAGATGTTCGTGAACCGTGGCCAGCGAAGAAACGCCAATCGCCCCGGCAATTTCCGACAGAGTGGGGGAGTAGCCATTCTTTTGGATAAACTGGGAAATAAAATCAACGATCTGTCTTTGTCTTTTGTACAGAGTAACTGCCATGCTTTCAGTTAACTAATAAAACCCGAACATGTCAAGTGGCAGTTTCGGCAAACCTTCGTCTTCTGCTAAAATAGACCCCGTGGATTTCAAGCTCAAGAGTAGTTATCAGCCGACCGGAGACCAGCCTCAAGCGATTGAGGTCTTAACCAAGTCAATCGAGGCGGGTAACAAGCACCAAACTCTCGTTGGTGTCACCGGCAGCGGCAAAACCTTTACCATCGCCAACGTTATCAAAAATACCCAACTTCCCACCCTCGTCGTTAGTCACAACAAAACCTTGGCGGCACAACTCTATCAGGAACTGCGCGATTTCTTCCCCGACAACGCCGTTTCCTATTTTGTCAGCTACTATGACTATTACCAACCGGAGGCGTATATTCCCCAAACCGACACCTATATCGAAAAGGAAGCCGACATCAACGCCGAAATCGACCGACTCCGTCTCTCAACCACCGCCAACCTCGTCAGCCGGCCCGACTGCATTGTCGTCGCCTCCGTTTCCTGCATCTACAATATCGGCAATCCAGTCGAATACGAAAAATATTTTCTCGAGTTGGTCGAAGGTCAGATCATCGACCGCACCGATGTTGCCCACCGCCTGCTCGATCTTCAATACCAACGCACCACCAGTGAGCTTACCCGGGGCAACTTCCGTCTCATCGGCAACACCCTCCAGCTCTTTCCCAGCAACGAGGAGGTTGTCATTAGCATTACCTTCGCTGAAAAAACAATTTCATCGATCAAGCGGCTTGATCCGCTAAACTTTAGTGAATTAAAGAGGAAGGCCACGGCGGATCCCCATAGCTACATTACGACCATCTATCCCGCCAAGCACTACATTACCAACGTCACGACCCAGAAAGAAGCCCTGGCCCAAATCAGATCTGATTTGCAGGACCAAGTTGAGAAGTTCAAAAAAGAAGGTCGAATTCTGGAAGCCCACCGTCTCGACCAGAAAGTAAATTACGACCTGGCCCAGATCGAAGAGTTTGGCTTTGTCAACGGTATCGAGAACTACAGCCGCTACTTTGATAATCGACAGCCGGGCGAACCGCCTTACACCCTGCTCGACTATCTGAACTACAATGCCAAAAAGTTTGGCAGGAAGAACTTCCTGACTGTCATTGATGAGTCCCATATCTCCCTGCCCCAAATTAAAGGTATGTATCGGGGCGACCGCAGTCGCAAGGAAACCTTGATCGACTATGGCTTTCGTCTCCCGGCCGCCCTCGATAACCGGCCCTTAAATTTCATTGAGTTTCAGGCGCAGACTCCCCAAACCCTTTACGCTTCGGCGACACCCCAGGAACTGGAGCTTCAGTTGAGCCAAGGCGAAAAAGCGCCGGCGATTGCCCAGCAACTTATTCGTCCCACGGGTCTTCTCGACCCCGAAGTCAAGGTTTTTCCCGCCGCCAATCAAATTGCTCACCTGGTCAGTGAGATCATCACCCGCAAGAATCGGGGAGAGAGAACTTTAATTCTCACCATCACCAAACGCCTGGCCGAGGACCTGACCGACTATCTGAAAAACCACGTCCCCGGCCTCAAGGTCCAGTACCTCCACTCCGACGTCCTGACCCTCGACCGTTCCGACATCCTCGATGACCTGCGCCTGGGCAACTTTGACTGTCTGGTTGGTATCAATCTCCTGCGCGAGGGGATCGACCTGCCAGAAGTCTCCCTGGTCGCCATTCTCGATGCCGACAAAGAAGGGTTTTTAAGAAACCCCACCTCCCTGATCCAAACTATGGGCCGGGCCGCCCGCCACGTCAATGGCCTGGTCTATCTCTATGCCGACCGGATTAGTGACTCGATGAAGCAGGCGATCGCAGTCACCTCCCGCCGCCGTCAAACTCAACTGGAATATAACCAGAAGCACGGCATCACTCCTCTGGGTATCGTTAAGCCCTTACGGGAAAAACTGATGAAGCGGGAGGAAAAGAAAGAAAAAACGGCCAGGATCAAAGAACTGGAAGAATTTGGCTGGAAAAAGACTGAGGATGTCAATCCCGATGCTCTCACCCCGGGCGACAAGAAAAAACTAATCCGCAAAATGAAAGCCAACCTGACCGCCGCCGCCAAAAACTGGGATTTTGAAATGGCCGCCAAATACCGCGACCTGATCGCTAAACTCTCGTAGTACAATACCTCAAAAATCATGGAAAGAATTCTCCAAGGTCTTTTGAAAAAATACGAAGGTCATGTCAGATATGATCCTTTGCTCGAAGCGGCAAACTTCGTCATCGAGGAACTCGACGGTGATAAGGCAAGGGCCGTCAGCTGGATTCAAGAAAATAGCGGTGGAGGAAACGGATCGGAGTATGATGATATTGGTGAGGTTGGAGGTGCTGTTTGGGGAAAAGCAACCTACTGTGATCATTTGAGTACCTGGAGTGAAATTATCACGACCGTCGCACACATACTTGAGTCAAGGTAGGTGAATGAGGTAAAATCGAGCCTTATGGCTGAAATCTCCCCCGCCACACATTTGATCGTCAAAGGTGCCCGTCAGCACAACCTCAAGAACCTCGATTTGGTGATCCCGAAGAACCAACTGGTCGTCTTTACCGGCGTCTCCGGCTCGGGTAAGTCATCCATGGCCCACGATACCATCTACGCCGAAGGCCAGCGCCGCTACGTCGAGTCTCTTTCCTCCTATGCCCGCCAATTCTTAGGCGTCATGGACAAACCCGACGTTGACTCGATCGAAGGGCTTTCACCGGCCATTCTGATTGACCAGAAGCAGGGCAGTCACAATCCCAGAAGTACCGTCGGCACCGTTACCGAAATCTACGATTACCTCCGCCTTCTTTTCGCCCGCGTCGGCCACCCCCACTGTCCCAAGTGCGGTCGCGAGGTTATGACCCAGGACGTCACCCAGATCCGAGATGTTATCTACCACCTAGCCCAAAATGATCAGGCCATGACCAAACAAAAAGGAGTTCGTTTGCTCATTATGGCCCCGGTCGTCAAGAACAAAAAAGGTGAATTTAAGGAGCTTTTGGTTAACCTAGCCAGAAAAGGTATTGGCCAAATAAGGGTCGATGGTAAACTCATCAATACCAATTCCAATCTCAATCTCTTCAAGAACAATCGTCACGATATCGACGCCGTCATTGACAAGATCGTCATTGCCAAAGCGGCTGCAGGATCTGCTGACCAAACCGACAAAAATCGTCTGCTTGAATCTATCGAGACCGCCCTCAAGCTCTCCGGTGGGGAGGTTGTCGCCAGTCTCGTCCGTGACGCGGCCCTCTCATTCCCCCAAGCCCCCAAGGATTTGGAAGACCACCTCTATTCCGAAAACTTGGCCTGTCCTTTCGATAATTTATCTCTACCCAAACAGCAACCCCGCTCTTTTTCCTTCAACTCACCCGATGGCGCCTGCCCGACTTGCACCGGCTTGGGCAGTAAACTGACCCTCAATCGCGATCTCATCCTCGCCCCCAGTCTCACCCTCCTTGAAGGTGGCATTGTCCCCCTCGCCAGTCAGTTTGAAACCGAAACCTGGCTGGCTCGCCTCATTACCAAAGTCATGGCCCAAGTCGGGTTCAACAACAAAACTCCCTTGGAAAAAATGACCGACAAGCAGAAAGAAGTTCTCTTTGGGGGAACCGGCAAAGAGGTTCATGCCGTTCACGGGCTCAATTCCCAGGGCCGCCCGACCATTTGGCATACACCCTTCATCGGTTTAGTGGCCGAATTTGAACGCCGCTATCAGGAAACCAGCTCCAACTACGTCCGCGAGGAACTCGATCACTACCTGGTCAAATTGTCCTGCCCGGATTGTCACGGTGATCGTCTCAAACCGGAGGTCCTCGGCGTTACCGTCAACGAAAAAAATATTGCCGCAGTTACCGCTCTTTCAATTGACAAAGCCCTGGCCTATATCACCAGCCTCAGTGACCACCTCAATCTGACCGAACTCCAAATCGCCACCCCAATTCTAAAAGAAACCAAAGACCGTCTTGAGTTTCTCCAGTCCGTCGGCTTAAGCTATTTGACCATCAACCGCGAGGCTGGTAGTCTTTCGGGGGGCGAACTTCAGCGCATTCGTCTGGCCAGCCAAATCGGCAGCCGCCTGACCGGCATTCTTTATGTTCTCGACGAACCAACCATCGGACTCCACCAGCGCGATAACCAAAAACTAATTACCACCCTCAAGAATCTGGTTTCTTTGGGCAACACCCTGGTCGTTGTCGAACACGACCGCGACACCATTCTCTCCGCTGACCATCTGGTTGAGTTCGGTCCGGCCGCCGGCGAAAAAGGCGGCCAACTCACTTTTACCGGCACCGTGGCCAATATGCAAAAAAGTGTCTGTCTCACCGGTCAATACATCAGCAACAAGAAGCTCGTCGCCCCAATTAAGACGGCCAAGAAACCAAAACAAAACAGCGACATCACTCTCTCCGGCTGTACCTATCACAACCTAAAGAACATTGCCGTCGATATTCCGTTAGGTAAGCTCGTCGGCGTTACCGGCGTCTCCGGCTCCGGCAAATCTTCGCTGATTGTCGATACCCTTTATGAGGCCCTGGCCCGACAACTAAATCGGCAACACCAGCGCCAGGAGATCCCCTTTAATTCACTAAAGTTTTTGGACACCGTCAAAAGAGTCAGTTTAATTGACCAAAGTCCGATTGGCCGCACCCCCAGAAGCAATCCCGCCACCTACACCAAAGTCTTTGATTACGTCCGGGGCCTTTTTGCCGAAACCCGCGACGCTCACTTGCGCGGCTATAGCTCCGGTCGCTTCAGTTTCAACGTCAAAGGCGGCCGCTGCGAAACCTGTCAGGGTGAAGGTCAGATCAAGATCGAAATGCAGTTCATGGGCGACATTTACGTCACCTGCCAAACCTGCCAGGCCACCCGTTTCAACCAACCCACCTTGGAAATCACCTACCGCGGCAAAAATATTGCCGAAATTCTGGATCTGACTATTGACCAAGCCGCTGACTTTTTCACCGGAATTCCCGGTGTCGAGAAAAAGCTGGCCACTCTCAAACAGGTCGGTTTGGGCTACATCCGGCTCGGTCAGCCGGCCCCGACACTCTCGGGCGGGGAAGCCCAACGCGTCAAACTGGCCGCCGAACTGACCAAAACCGGCTCCGGTCATACCATCTACATTCTCGACGAACCGACCACCGGTCTCCATTTCGACGACGTCGCCAAGCTCATGCAAACCCTCGTCGATCTGGTCGAAAATGACAATACCGTCATCGTTATCGAACACAATCTCGACATCATCAAAAACTGCGACTACCTCATCGACCTGGGCCCCGAAGGCGGCGATAACGGTGGCCAAATCATCGCCGCCGGCACCCCGGCTGAAGTGACCGAACATTTCGCTACCCCCACCGCCCAGGAACTCAAAAAGGTCCTCGCTTGACCTTATTGACCCATAGTCCTAAAATACACCCGATATGGGCGCTAAAGAACGGGAACAAAGACCCCGGCAAACAATCGACGTCTTGCTTCAAGCAATTGATATTTACTGGGACAACCTGCTCGAATTTCCCGAAAATACTATCCAAATCACCTCACGGGACCCGGAAGAAGACGGCGCCCAAATATGTCAGCAGATCTTCACCATTCAGCGAGTTTACGACACCGCCTACTACCTAAAATGTGCCAGGAGCGACCTCACCAGCCTGGGCGGGAACGGACCGGTCTTTAATCACCCCATCGAAACCATCGAGTTTCGCCTGTTCCCCGATCTCTTTGCTTCAGGCAGGATTAACGTCACCCATATCAACGCCGCCAACGGTATTACAACTCAGGCAGAGATCCTCATCGACCATCTTGCGGAATACGACCCAACGGCAACAAAAACTCTGAAAGACCTACAGCTAAACCTTCTCTGTCTCTTGGTGGGCCACGCCAAGGAAGCCGCTCTTTTTGACCCGATGGTTAGCCAGGTCAAGGATCTCTTGATTGAAGTTTACGGCCAGGCAGATGCCGAGGAGCTTTGGCGTGCTGGAATGTCCGACAAAGACGAGTCTTCTGACTAACCTTTCCGCTATACTGTTCTTCATGCGTTTGCTCACCAAAATTTGCCTGATTTTTCTATTAACCGTCATCATCAACCTCCTGGCGACGAAAAGTGTTTCTGCCCTGGCTACTTTTGCGACCGACTACACCATTACCTACGATATCGGCCAGCGGGGCAGTACCCACGTCACTTTTGATATCGCCCAAAAAAATAATCTCTCCACCGTTTACGCCACCAGTTTCTCCCTAAGTCTCTCCCAAACAAATATCAATAACATCCGCGTCGCCGATGCCGCCGGAGCGATTTCTCCCGCCATCGACCGCACCGACAATCTGACCAATATCAGCTTTGATTTTCTGGCCAAGGTAGTCGGCCGGGACAAATTCAACCGCTTCACCATTCAATACGACTCTACCGATATCGCCAGTAAACAAGGGTCGATCTGGGAAATCAACATTCCCCGTTTGGAAACCAATGAAAACACCAACAGTCAGCAAATTATCCTCAAGGTTCCCGTTTCCTTCGGTCAACCGGCCTATATCGATCCTAAACCCAGCCGGGTCGAGGCCAACAACTATTACTTCAGCTCCAATGTTCTAGCCAATAAATCCATTTCTGCCGTTTTTGGCACTACCCAATATTTCAGTCTCCGCCTAACCTACAATCTGAGTAACCCCCTCTCCAAAGAATTGGTAACTCAGGTCGCCCTGCCTCCGGACACCGCCTACCAAACCGTCTACCTCAAAAAAATTACCCCCCCGCCGGCTGATATTGCCACCGATCCGGACGGCAACTGGCTTGCTTCGTACACTTTGGGCCCAAATACCGATCTTCAAATAACCACCGACATTGTTATCAAACTCAATTTCAATCCGAAAAAAACGACGGCACCTGACTTCAATCTCTACACCCGGGCCACCAAACTTTGGGACTACACCGATCCCGATATCGCCGCCGCCGCGACCAACCTGACTACTCCCAAGGCCATCTACGACTACGTCGTCAGTCATCTCCAATACAGCTACGCTCGGATTAACAGCACTAGCAGCAATGATATCAACCGGCCGGGAGCGGTCTGGGCCCTAGCCAATCCCAGTCAGGCCATCTGCACCGAATTTACCGATCTTTTTATCGCCCTCGCCCGCAAAAATGGCATCCCGGCCCGCGAAAACCAAGGCTATGCCATGAGCAGTAACGACAAATTAAAACCGCTGTCCCTGGCCAAAGACGTCCTCCATGCCTGGCCCGAGTATTACGATCAGATCAAACAGACCTGGATCCAAATTGACCCCACCTGGGCCAATACCACCGGGGGCATCGACTATTTTAACAAGCTCGACCTCAACCACCTGGTCTTTGCCATTCACGGCCTGGATGCCACCCAACCGCTCCCCGCCGGGGCCTACAAAACCAGCGGTGGGGGATCAAAGGATGTTTTTGTCAGTATCACCCCAGCCGAGACCTTTCCCAAAGCCCGGTTTAAAATCAAGTACGAGAGTCAAAATCGGGACCGGCTCTTTCTGACCCTGGAAAATCTGACCGGAGTTGCCGCTGATGCTACCGTCTCGGTTTCGGGCAAGAACTCCGTTGAAGCTGGCACCAGCACCAACCGCTTGCCGCCTTTTGGCAAAAATACCATCGAGATTCGCTTCAAAGCAACGCTTTTAGTCTATCCGAAAGCTGAACAGCTTATAATAGACATTAATGGTCAAAGTTCCAACCTCACTATCACTCGACAACCCAATTTACCTCCCGCTTTCCTTTGGGGCGCCGCCGTTTGTCTTGCCCTCGGGCTTGCCCTCCTCGCCCGGGGTCTATATCTTCGCCGACGCCGCCGGCTCCCCCCTGTACATTGGTAAATCGATCAATCTCCAGAGCCGGCTAACCCAGCACCTCGAAAGTAGTCGTCTCCCCGCCAGTAAGGCGGCTCACTTTCTCTCGTCAGCAAAGTCTCTCATCCTTCAGGTCGTCGAAAGCGATCTGGCCGCCATCATTCTCGAGGCGAACCTGATCAAAACCTACCAACCCTACTACAACGCCGCCATCAAGGATGATAAAACCGTTAGCTATATTGTCATCGGCAATACTCCCGGCTTTTCTTTTTCCATTCTCCACCGCTCCAACCTGAAACTAAACGATTATGATAAACCCCAAACCCAGATTTACGGCCCCTATCCGACAGCGACCATCGCCACTATTATTTTGAAGCAAATCAGACGGATCTTTGGCTACTGCCAAAATCCAACTAACCCCCATGATCGGGCCTGCTTCTATTTCCACCTCGGCCAGTGCCCGGGTCCCTGCGCCGGCAAAATGACCGCCGGCGACTACGCCAAACATCTCAAAAACATCAAAGTTTTTCTTTCCGGCCGCTTTAAAAATCTAATGACAACTCTCACCTCGGAGATCAAAAATGCTTCCCAAAAACAGGCGTTTGAGACGGCCGCTAAGAAGCGCGACCAGCTTGCCGCCCTCGAAGTCGCCCTCGCCAGCCACAAATATAGTCAGCTCCTGGTTTTGCCGCTGGCGACAGAAAAAGTTCTTCGCCAAGCTGTCCTGCTCCTTAAACACCCGCAACTAAAGGAGCCGCCCCGAAGAATCGAGTGCTACGACATGGCCACCCTCAATCAGGAAAATACCGTCGGCGCCCTGGTCGTTTTTACCAACGGCCAGCCCGACAAAGACCAGTATCGGAAGTTCTTGGTCAAGACCAACAAACTCGGCGACCCGGCCACCATGAAACACATTCTGACCCGCCGCTTGCGTCACCCTGAATGGAATCGGCCCGATCTCATTATTCTCGATGGGGGAGTCCCTCAGCTGTCAGTCGTTTCCGCCATCATCCCCCCCGATATCCCCGTTATCGCCCTGTCAAAAAAGCGGGAAACGCTTCATTTTTACAATTCCAGTCACCACATCATCAATTTGAATTTACCGCTCCACAACAGCGTCCTGAAACTTTTTCAGTTCGCCCGCGACGAAGCCCACCGCTGCGCTACCACCTATCACAAAAAAAGACGACAGCTGACGGCTCTGGGGTAGTTTATACTTAAATTTATGAAGACGATTTTGCGCGCCATTTTTCTGAATTTGGTCACTCTCTACCTGGTGGCCATGTTCTATTCCGGCCTGACTATCGACAACCAACTAACCACCTATCTGGCCGCCGCCGCCGTCTGGACCATCCTTAACAAAATCGTCAAGCCGATCATCAAGCTCCTGCTCCTGCCCATCAATCTGATCACCCTCGGCCTCTTCTCCTGGGTCGTCAACGTCATTACTCTTTTCCTGTTAACCTACTTCATCAAAGGCGTCGCCATTCTCGCCTATACCTTCCCCGGTATCTCATATCAAGGTTTTATAATTCCCCAGATGTCTTTCAACCTCATTATTTCTTACGTCATTACTTCCTTGGTTCTTAGCTTGACTCACCTGACCCTCATTTGGTTAGTCAGACATTAACCTTTATAATCAAGCCCATGAATTTATTGCTGCTCCTCCAAATGGTCGTCTCCATCCTCCTGCTTTTGGCCATTCTCATTCAGGCCAAGGGTACCTCACTGGGCCGTGCTTTTGGGGGCCTGACCAGTTACCACACCAAGAGGGGAGCCGAAAAAGCTCTTTTTTACGCCACAATCGTTCTTGGCCTGCTCTTTGTCGGCCTCTCGCTTCTCAATCTGATAAGCAAATGATTAAATTTTTCCGGCGTCTTTTCTGGCTGACCAGTTCTTTTGTCAAGAAATATTACCCGCTCATCCTGACCAGCCTGGTTGTCTCCCTCCTAATCGGTCTCATCGGTAGCCGGGTTATGAGCAAATTACCAGGCCAAACCAGCGTCGTCCGCCTGGGCCTGATTGGTCAATACACTCCTCAGTCTTTGCCGCCCCTGGTCAAAAATATTCTTAACTCCGGCCTGACCAAAGTCGGCCCCAATCAAACCATTGTCGAGAATCTAGCTAGCTGGGAAGTTACCGCTGAAGGCAAACGCTATATTTTTACTCTCAAACCAGGCCTGGCCTGGTCAGATGGCAGCCCGGTCAAGGCCGCCGACATCATCATTAGCATTCCCGACGTTAACATTCAGTTTGCCGGTGACGACAAAATCATTTTCACTCTCCCTCAAGCTTTTACCCCCTTTCCCTCGGTCTTGACCAACCCCGTCACCAACAAAGAAGGCCTGACGGCCAGCGTCTACCAGGTTAATTTAACCCAAAACACCAACGGCGTCCTCTCCAAAATTCAACTCAAATCAGCCGATCAAACCATCATCGTCCGGCCGTTCCCATCGACCGCCCAGGCGTTGACCGCCTACAAACTGGGGGAAATTGATGCCATCTACAACTATCCGAAAGTCGGCGATCTTAATTTGTCCCCCTACGGCACCGTCCGCGAAACCAGAAACTATCATCAGGCCATAGCCATTTTCTTCAATAACCAGGACCCGACACTCAAAGACAAAAGCATCCGTCAGGCTATCGCTTACGCTCTGACTGAAAAAAGTTTCGGTCATGATCGGGCTCTGGGACCGATCAGCGCCGCTTCCTGGGCCTACAACCCCCTGGTCAAGCTTTATGAACCCGACGAACGCAAAGCAGCCGACCTGATCAAAAATAATCTGCCCGGCAAAAACCAGGTCTTAAACCTTGAGTTGGCTACCATCCCCGCCTACCTGCCCGTTGCCGAAAAAATTAAAAACCAACTCGATCCGAACCTGATCAGTCTCAATATTAAGGTCGTCACCAGTCGGCCGGACTCGTATCAGCTTTACCTAACCCTCTTCGATATCGGCGCTGATCCCGACCAGTACGTCTTCTGGCACAGTACGGCCGCAGCCAACAACATCAGTAAAACCAGCGATGAAAGACTCGATAAGGACCTCGAAGACGGCCGCCGCACCCTGGATCCAAATGAAAGGAAAAGAATCTATACCGACTTTCAGCGCACCTTTGCCGAAGAATTGCCCGCCCTTTTCCTTTTCTACCCCACCTATTCCAATTTGGCCCGCCGAGAGGCTGTTTTTGCTATAATAAAGCCCGAATTAGCGCTCTAAGCCGCTTGCGTCCGCCGCGGTGGCGAAATTGGTAGACGCGCAGCGTTCAGGACGCTGTGGGGCAACCCTTGAGAGTCCGAGTCTCTCCCGCGGCACCAGACCCCGTAATTTAACATGCCGGGATGCTGAAATTGGTATACAGGCACGCTTGAGGTGCGTGTGTCGCAAGACATGGAGGTTCAAGTCCTCTTCCCGGCACAAATTTTTTCCGGCCGCTTAGCTCAGTTGGTAGAGCGCTTCGTTTACATCGAAGATGTCGTAGGTCCGAGTCCTACAGCGGCCACCATGAAAAAACGCCCTAAGGTTGTTGTTATTGGCGGGGGAACCGGCACCTATACTGCTCTCACGGGCTTACGAAAATATCCCCTTGACCTCTCCGTCATTGTTTCCATGACTGACTCGGGCGGCAGTAATCGCGTCATCCGTGATGAGTTCGGACTTCTGCCTACCTCCGATCTCCGCCAAGCCATGGTGGCCCTTGCCGGCCAAGGCGAAGAAGATCTATTGCGCAAACTTTTTACCTATCGTTACAACCAAGGAGTCGGCATCAGCGGTATGACCTTCGGCAACCTTTTCATGGCCGCTCTGACCGATATTCTCGGCTCCCAACAAAAAGCCATTAAAGAAACCTGTCGCCTGCTTCACGTCGAAGGCAACATCATCCCTGTCACCTATGACGACTCTCAATTGGTCGCTCGCTATGATAATGGCCGCCAAGTCTTGGGGGAGCACCATATCGACGAGCCTGACGAAACCCTCGGCAAACACAAAATCGTCGGTCTGGAGGTTTTTCCGAAAGCGAAGGCCAACCCGGAAGCGCTCGCGGCGATCAAAAATGCCGATCTAATCATCATGGGACCCGGCGATCTCTATACCAGCCTGCTTAGCAATCTGGTCGTCGACGGTATCGCCAAAGCCGTCGCCAAATCGAAAGCTCAAAAAGTCTTGGTCGTCAACCTGAT
>JBBTWQ010000030.1:0-7095 GCA_038062695.1 Patescibacteria group bacterium
TATCGTTGATCACCCTTACTTGGTATTTTGTCTTCATCGGCTTGTTTTCACTCCCAACGGTAAATGTTTGATCTGCCATAAGCAAATCTTACCACAATAAATGTATCACTTACCGAGTTTTTTCCGAGTGACAACAGCTGATTTGACTTCCGAATTTCTGATCAAAATTGTCCTGTCTGCGGTAGTGACTAGCCCCTTATTCGGTATCAGCTCAAAACCCAAGTAAATAACTTTAACCTTTCTTCTCTTGCATTCTGCGACCGCCGGTTGCAAATCTGAATCCGAACTACACAAAACGGCAGTTTTCAACCCATCATCGCAGGACATCGATACCATATCTACCGCTATTCTTACATCTACACCTTTTTCCCTAAAAACAATCTTCCTATCTTTTCCCTGTCCTATCGCCTGAGCCCTAACATTGCCAGCAATTACGACCTCGAGACCCTGTTTCTCTAAATCGGTTTTTAACCTTCTCTGTTTGGCTATAAGTTCCCTCGACTTCTCAACAGTTTCTGGAAACTCCTGATATTCCCTCAGTTTGGCTGTATAAAAAATCTTCCTATTAACCTTAATACCCTTGAACAAGTTGCTCAACAACTTTTCAAAGTTTATTGAAACGATTTCTTGACCTTTACCAAGTTCCAGTTTAAGTACATCCTCCAACTTATACAGAAAATTCTCACCGTCGATAAATAAAATACACTTTTCCACCATCCACTAATTATACCTCTAGAACAAAAAACCTCACCGGGCCCGAAGGCTTGGGTGAGGCGGTTATGAACATATAATACCACAAAGAATTCCTCTGTCAAGCTATGGGGCTATAGTTATTACTAGAACGGCTTCAACTATCGCCAAAACAGCCTCATATAACCACCAAATCGGTCACAATAACCAGTAGCCCCCCCAATTACAGGATATCTGATATCAACAGTTAGAAGAATTTTTCAAAGTGAATATCCTCCTGCCTGACACCCAATTTTAAAAGCAGGTCAGTCACCTCTGCGATCATCTGCTGATTCCCACACAAATAAGCTTCCCACCCGAGATAACTGGCCCCATGCTTAACCAAACAGTCGTTGACGTGACCGGAACAGGCATACCATTCTTGGGGCGGCCGGGACAAAACTACGTCAAACTTAAAATTGGGGTGATCAACTTCCAGTTTTTTGAATTCGTCTAGCCAAAACAAATCTTCTTCATATCTCATGCCCCAGTCCAAATGAATTTCGTCCGTAAAACCCCGCTTTTCCAGTAGCTCATGGATCATCGGCCGAAACGGCACGATCCCACTCCCCGTCGCCACAAACAAAACGTTGTTGACTGTTTCTTTCAATAGAAAGTGGCCTAATGGCCCCAGAACCTCAACAGCCTCCCCCACCTGAAGCGCCAAAATATATTTACTCCCTACTCCCATCGGCGTCACGTCCACCATCAATTCCAGCGTCTTGCCTCCCGGGACACTCGCGATCGAATACGACCTTCTCGTACCGTCCTCGGACACTTTCAGGCTGACATACTGCCCTGCCAAAAAAGGATAATCATTTTCAAACTCCAGCGTCACCAACCAATAATCCCTGGCCGGATTCTCTTTCTTGATTACTTTGGCTGTCAGTGTTTGCGGCATATCCGTATCATACCATTGTCAAGAATCAACCTAAGCGTTATAATAACAGCTATGGGACGAGAACAACTCATGACTGAAAAGACCGCTGCCGTCTACCAACGGCTCCAAAGCTGGCAGGCCGAAGACGAAGCGGAAGCCCAAACGGTCCAAAGAGCCAAAGAGGCTCTCGTGGCTATCAACCGAACTAGAAAAATGGGTCGTCCTGAAAGTGGTTGCGTCATCTCTTCAATGACTTTTACTCACGGCCAAAAAACCATTGAGGAACGGCGCGTCACCCCTTTAATCGACGACCTAGACTTGGTCAAGGACTACTCCCAACAGTTCGGTGGCGTTTGGTATGAAACTCACTCGCTTTCAGTTTCCAAACTGCGTGACTTCTTTAATTCCCACTGCCGAGCCTGGTTCATCACTGTTAGACAGAGTGACAGTCACTTAATTACCAGCCATATGTTTGCCGCCACCAAATCGCCCCGCGGTTTAAATATCTTTGATGTCGGACCAGTAGATATCCTTATCCAAAACCAAAGACTTGGATTGACTCTTGATGCGACTTTGAAAGACTTGCACGCTCACATCCTACATAACCACCGCGATCGAACAACCAACCCCATCATCCTCATTGGCTTTGGCAACTAGTTTCCAAACAGTTTTAGAATGGCACTGTAGGCCAAGGTGGCGCACTTCATCCGACCAGCGTTAATTTCTCCACCCAATAATCCCACCACCCCGTCAACGCCAAATTTCTCCAGGTCACTTTTGTCCATCCCCACTACCTTCTCGGACAACATACTTGCCGCCGCCGTCGAAATAGCGCAGCCCACCCCCCGCCAGCGTAAAACATGGATCCGTCCGTCGCCGGTTAGTCTCCCCTTTATCTCCACCATATCCCCACAGGAAGCGTTATTTTCCCGCACCGCAATACACGGTTCTTCTAAATCCCCGAAATTCCTTGGGTGCTTGTAGTGATCAATTATCTCTTCCTTGTAGTCCATCAGATCTTGAATACTTTCGGCACTTCCCTAATTTTCTCAATTAGAAAATCAATCTCTTCTTTGCTGGTATAGACATAGAAGCTGGCCCGCACCATCGCCATTTCCTTAAATCTCTCGACGATCGGGGCCCCGCAATGCTGGCCCGACCGAACCGCGATGCCGTATTTGTCCAGAACTTGCGCCGCGTCATGGGCATGCACCCCGTTAACATTAAAGGTTAACACCCCGCCTCTTTCAGCGGCACTTCTTGGCCCGTAAATCGTTACCAGTCCTTCTTTCTCCAATTTCTCCATCTGTCCCAGAGCATAACCAATCAGTTCTTTTTCATGCTCGCGGACATTCTCCATCCCCAAATTGATTAGGTAATCCACCGCCGCCGCCAGGCCAATGATCCCGGCAATGTCCGGCGTCCCCGCCTCAAATTTGGAGGGGATGCCGGCAAAAGTCGTCCCCGTCAACTTGACTTCACCGATCATATCGCCTCCATAAAGAAACGGTTTCATGCCTTCCAGGATTTCTTTACTCCCCCAAACCACGCCGCTACCGGTAGGCGCCAGCATCTTGTGTCCCGAAAAAACCATAAAATCTGCCCCCAGTTTAGCTACGTCGACTTTCATATGCGGCACCAGCTGCGCCCCATCGATCACTAATTTCGCCTGCGGTGCTTTTTTCTTGACTAGCGCTTTTATTTCATCAAGTGGTGTAATCGTTCCCAAGACATTACTGACCGCTGTCACTGCCACCAACTTCACTTTTTCACCCAATAAGCTGGCCAGTCCTCCGCTGGTTACCGTCATCCTTCCCGTTAATTGAGTTGTTCCCGCGCCATCCAAAATTAGCCGACCGGTTTCGTCAATCTCGATTATCCGTAAGTGGGCCCCGGTTTCTTCACATAATACCTGCCAGGGAACCAAATTCGAGTGGTGTTCCAGAAGTGAAACCACCACCACATCTCCTTTTTTGATATTCTCTCTCCCCCAGGTATAGGCAATCAGGTTTAATCCCTCGGTTGCGTTTCTGACAAAAATTACCTCCTCTGTCTTGGCATTTATGAATTTGGCCACTTTCCCGCGGGCTTCGTCCACCATTCTGGTCGCCTCTGCCGATAGGGTGTGGACTCCCCGGTGAATATTGGCATTATGTTTAACATAAAAATCATTTATCGCCTCCAAAACCTGCCTTGGTTTCTGGCTCGTCGCCGCGCTGTCCAAATAAACCAAGGGGGCATCGCCAATTTTTCGGGAGAGAATTGGGAAATCTGCTCTGATTTTATTTACGTCAATCATAACCTGATTCTACCAACTTTTGAGGCTATTTTCCTATCCTCGATTTTGTCAACAACTTGGTTCAAAAAACCATCAACAATCAACCTTTCGGCTTCTTTCCCCGTTATTCCCCGGCTGGCCAGATAAAACAACTGCTCCTCATCAATTTTTCCCACCGTCGCCGCATGGCTTGCTTTGACCTCGTTCGCCTCGATCTCTAATTTCGGTTCGGCCACCGCCTGGCTTTTATCGTCCAGAAGCAGTAGGCGCATCTCCAAAAAGTCATCTACCCCATTGGCCTCTTTATCAATTTTGATCATGCCCTCGACCTGCACCCTCGCCCCGTTTTTAGCTACCCCCCGCACCATCACCCGGCCAAAAGTATTGCCTACTTTGTGATCAACCAGTATTTTTAGATAATAATCACCCGGCTGATCGGCAATAATGAGAGCCAGAACCTCTTCTTCTCTCCCCTTCTTATCAAGATTTACTACTAGTTCTTTCTTCCCCGGCTCGGCCATGATGACTACTTCCTGCTTTCTCATCCGACACTCCCTTCCATTTCCAATTCCACCAAGCGGTTCATCTCGACCGCGTATTCCAGCGGGATTTGTTTCATCACCGGTTCCAAAAAGCCATTGACAATCATCGCCTCCGCCTCATGCTCAGAGAGCCCCCGGCTCATCAGGTAAAACAACTGTTCTTCACCAACCTTGGAAACCGTCGCTTCGTGTTCCAAGCTGACGTCATTTTCCAAAATTATATTGGTCGGATAAGTATCCGACCGGCTGGCTCCGTCGAGAATTAGGGCATCGCAAACAACTTTGCTTTTGGCTCCCTTAGCCCCCTTATTGATCTTCACCATTCCTCGATAGGTCGCTCTGCCTCCGTTTTTACTTATCGATTTAGAAATAATCTGACTCGTCGTCTCCGGTGCCAAGTGGATCATCTTTGCTCCCGCGTCTTGGTGCTGACCTTCCCCCGCCATCGCGATCGAGAGTGTCTCCCCCCGCGCCTTTCGTCCCGCCAAAATACAGGCCGGGTACTTCATCGTCAGCCGGGAACCAAGGTTGCCATCAATCCAGCGCATCTCCCCCTCCTCCTCCACCCAGGCTCTCTTAGTTACCAGGTTAAACACGTTTCGGTACCAATTTTGCACCGTCGTGTATTGTACCCGTGCCCCTTTCTTGACAATAATTTCCACCACCGCCGCGTGTAGCGATCCCGACGAGTAAGCGGGTGCGGAGCAACCCTCGACGTAGTGCACCTTACTCCCTTCATCGGCAATAATGAGCGTTCTCTCAAACTGGCCCGCGTTTTCGGCGTTAATTCGAAAGTAGGCCTGCAGGGGTAAGCCCACCTCAACGCCCTTGGGAATATAAATAAAGGAACCGCCCGACCAGACAGCGCTATTTAAGACCGCCAACTTATTGTCGGAAAGCGGCACGATCGTCCCAAAATATTGTTTAACCAGTTCAGGGTATTGAGCCAGCCCCTCGTCCATTCCCAGGAAAACGACTCCTTTGGCCGCCAAACTCCTTCGCAATGAACCATAGATGACTTCACTGTCGTACTGCACTTTCGCCCCGCCGAGCATCTCCCGTTCCGCCTGGGGGACACCGATTTTCTCAAAAGTTTTTCTGATCGCGTCCGGTACTTCCTTCCAGGTCTTACCTGTTTTTTCTATCGGTTTCAAATAGTAGAAAATCTCATCCCACTTGATCAAAGACAAATCGCCGCCGAAATTTGGCAGCGGCATTTTGTTATAAACAGCAAACGCCTTCAAACGATATTCCCTCATCCAGAGAGGCTCGTTTTTCCGCGCCGACAGGTCAGTAACCAACTTCTCCGTCAGACCCCGGCCCGATCTATAGGCATATTTAATCTCGTCCCGATGTCCCAACCGATACGTCTCCGACAATGTCTTAACCGTATTCTGGTCAAGTCTCACTATCTTGGCAAACCTACTCATATTGTTTGTACCCGGATTTCTCTAACTCAACCACCAATTCCAAACCACCTTCTTTTGCAATTCTCCCCTGTTTCATGACGAGCACTCGATCCGGTTTCAGATACTTCAATAGTCTTTGATAGTGAGTAATCACCAAAATTCCGGTCTGCTTCTTTTTAGCCATAAAGGCCGCCCCGGTCGCCACAATCTTTAAGGCATCAATATCCAACCCCGAATCGGTTTCGTCCAGAATAGCGTACTTTGGCGCCAGAATCCGCATCTGCAGAATTTCCATTTTCTTTTTCTCTCCGCCCGAAAACCCTTCGTTTAGACTTCGTTTAAGCAGTTCCTCATCAATGGCCAGTTCGGCCGCCTCCGCTTCAATCCGCTTTTTCACTTCCAAAGCCGAAACCGACTCGCCCCTGGCCCGCAAAGATGCCAACAGGGCTTCTCTGACACTGACACCGGGAATCGAGACCGGATATTGAACCGCCAAAAACAATCCCGCCCGGCTTCTTTCATCCGGCGTTGCCGTCATCATATCTCCGCCATCCAGATCGACGCTTCCGTCGGTAATTTCATAACTAGGGTGTCCCATTAGCGCCAACGCCAGTGTCGATTTTCCCGAGCCGTTTGGACCCATCAAGGCCACCACCTCGCCGCTCGCCACCGCCAAGCTCACTCCGCCAAGAACTTCCTTGTTGCCTATTTTTACCTTTAACCCTTTTACCAAAAGTGCCATCTTACTTTCTCCCTCCAATTAAATCGGCCACCGTATATTTTTCCATCATTTGCCCCATTTGATAGGTGAAGCGCAACATAAAACCTTTCTGCCAACAGCGATCCTCGATCGGGCAATTTCCGGGGCGATCAACGCAGGTTACCGGCGCCAGGGCACCATCGATCACCTCCAAAACCTGCCGCAGTCCAAGTTTTTTCGGCTCCTGATTCAAACTGTAGCCGCCGCCTCGGCCTTCGCGGGAGGTTAGAAAACCGGCCCGAACCATTTTATTAGCGATCTGGGCCATAAAAGCCTTGGGCAGACCCCTTTGCGATAACTCGGTCAGGGAAACCCGGCCTTCTTTACCGCGAGCCGCCAAAAGTGATAACATTGATAGACCGTAATCGGCCTTTTTTGTCAGATTGAAAGTTGCCATACTTCGACTATTTTAGTCAAAGTTCCTCCATTTTGCAACCCCTGGGGCCTCAGTGCGTTTTTCTCTGGAAATCCCCCGAAGACGTAATTCTCCGTAAAGG
>JBBTWQ010000031.1:0-4646 GCA_038062695.1 Patescibacteria group bacterium
CGTAAATATGCGCCGGATAGACTGGTTGCATTAGCCTCATTGTAGCAGTAGAATCCTGCCAAATGACACCTACCGAAGCTAGAGTTGCTAGTTTTTACGACGCAATTGCCAGCGGCGGCCAGCTGATGGTCAAAGATATTAATTTCTGGCGTCGGGAGTTTGGGCTTCTCACCGAGAACCAGCCTCGGAATTTCTTCGACCTCGGTTGCGGTGACGGTCGGGAAGTCCGACTTTGCCGCGAGGTCTGGGGCAGTCTGGACGGCTATTACGGTCTCGACCTGTCCGCCGGCATGCTCAAATATGTTAAATCATTTGCTCCCGAAGCCAAACTGATTCGGGCCCGCCTCGGCGAACTCCCCTTTGCCAATGCTAGTTTGCCGGTTGTTTGGGCCGCCGCCAGCTATCTCCACGTCGATAGAGATCAGATCACAGGCGCCCTTGAAGAACTTTTCCGCGTCATGGCCGTCAAGGGTCACGGCTTTATCAGTCTCAAGACAGCGCCTCAAAACCCGGATTACAACCAGAATCTCGTCACCTATTACGAACTGGCCGAATTTGGCCGTTATCTGCGTGAGGCCGGTTTTGATGTCACCTGTAAAATTAGTGACCCTCAGCGCGACCCCCGCGGCGTCACCTGGCTGGGCTTTTTCTTTACTAAGCCCGAACAAAGCACTTCCTAGTCACTTTTCCCCGAGAGAAAACCACCCCCTCTCTTTCTAGAATCTCCCGCTGTTTCCCTTCTCCCCCGAACGCGTAGCCACTGGCGATTGATCCGTCAGCGTGAACGACTCTATGGCACGGCGTCATGTCGTTGTCCGGGTTATTATGTAGAATCCTGCCCACCCGCCTCGGGCCGATTCCCACCATTACCCCAATCTGGCCATAGGCCATTACCTTTCCTCTCGGTATCCCTCTCACAATTTGATATACTCTCTCGGAAACAGCATCCATAAAATGAGCATATACGAAATCCCCGAGCGTCGTCTAATTAACACTGATACCTATCCGGAGTCCCTCGAT
The DNA here is from genome assembly GCA_038062695.1 of Patescibacteria group bacterium. Lineage (GTDB taxonomy): Bacteria > Patescibacteriota > Microgenomatia > UBA1400 > MFAQ01 > 2-01-FULL-50-23. Next base: position 1,021 of record JBBTWQ010000031.1, read on the forward strand.
GTCGCCCTAAGCTTATTCAAAAAAGAAACCCTGCCGATCGACGAGCGCCACCGGCTGATTGTTGACCTTCTCGATCTGGTTTATTGGGGAGACCAGAATGATCAGGGGGCCAAGGACGAGGCGGTTAGCCTTACCGCCCGCCTGCTTCTCTCCGACCCGCTCACCGATCAGCAGGCTGGTGCCGTCGCCCGCTGTCTTCGCCTGATTAGCAGTCATGATCTTTGGCCCTTCGACTTTACGGAAAATCGCCACCGCCTTCATTTTGATAACCATGAGATGGTTGAGATCATGGCTGGTGATTGGCAGGCGATTAACCAGGTATTTTCTCGTTTCCCGGAACGGGCCAGCCGTTGGCAAACGTCGCTCCGAAAAATTGAGACCTCAAAGGCCCCCAAAACCGTCTACCGGATGTTGGAGCTTCATCCCGATGATGTCGCCTCGGTCAGGCAATTCGGCATGATCCCGGAGGGCCTTCACCGCTATGTCAATTTGCCTTCAGTCATTGCCGCCCACCAGGAGCAGTACTTCGGTCACGGTCATCTGCCTCACCCCTCGGGGGTTGAGTGGCTGGCGGAACATCTCTATTTTTCCAAAACCAACCTTCTCATTGAAAACTGGGCCGAGTGGGAATTTGGCACCTCTTCTCCCTTCAAACTTGGGCTGGGCACCACCACCGCCGAAAATATCCGCCATCGCGGTTCAGCTTTCTTCGGTAGTTATATCTTTGAAATTGTTCTGCCGGCGAATCGGCTGATAGCCGCCCCCAAAGACGGTCTGCCGGAAGATGAGCGGACTGTTTTCTATTACATCGAACCCAAAGCTATTAGGGCAGTCTACGAAGTGGAACCGATTTCACCCGCCACTCTTTGGGAGCAAGTCCAAAAACAAAAACCAAGAGCGTCTTTGTCCAGGTTATTCGGTCGCTGATTATTTTATATCAAATTTAATCGACCTTTTTTTGATGACCTTCTTGGTCATATTCAAACATTCCATCCTCGGGCTCATCCAGGATAGCTTTGTGAGAACCATCGCAAAACGGCTGATTTTTTGAAAGCCCGCACATACAAACCCAGACCGATTTCTCTTGGGGTTTTATTTCAAGTGGCCCTTTTTCTTTTTTAATTACTTTTCTTGCCATATCTTGCCTCCTTCTACTAGACTATACCACCAATGACCGATCAAGAGGTCCGACCTCTTGATTTAGAATCGCCCAGATGAAAGCGACGAAATATATCGTCGACGGCCGAATGAAACTCACTTTAAATGACAAAAGAGTGATCGAAAGCCGCGTCAATGCCGACGCCAAAGTTTCCCAGTCAGTTATGGCTCGCGACACCTGGCTCTCTAAAGTTTGACTACCTTTTCCCAGGGGAAGCCGTTTCGGCCAAAGTGGCCGTATGCTGCCGTCTCCTCGTAGATCGGTTGGCGCAGGTTTAAGCCCTCGATAATTCCTCTAACCGACAGATTAAGCAGTTTTTTAAAGGCAAAATCCTCGATCACTGCCAGCTTCACTTTTTCGGTCCCGAAAGTTTCGATGGCTTTGGTAATTGGTTCGGCATAGCCGATCACGTAGGCCAGCTGGACCTCGGCTCGGTCAGCCAAGCCGTTGGCGACGATATTTTTGGCCAGATAGCGAGCCGCGTAGGCACTGCTTCGGTCGACCTTTGTCGGATCTTTGCCCGAGAAGGCGCCCCCACCGATTCTGGCCACGCCCCCATAAGAATCGACGATGATTTTCCTGCCCGTCACCCCGGTGTCGCTCGCCGGACCGCCGATTTCCCATCGGCCGGTACCATTGACGATGAGGTCTCCTTTTCCGACCGAGAAGCCGTATTGAGACAGGATCGGTTCCACTACCTTTTTGAAAAGGTCATTCACCACCTGGTTCCTTTCTATTTTCGGGTCGTGGGGGACAGCCAAAACCACCCTCTCTATCTGAATTGGTTTTCCGGCCGTGTACCCCACCTTCACTTCGCTTTTTCCATCGGGCCGCAGGTAAGGCAGGCCGCCGTCTTCGCGCAGCTTATCCATCGCCTCCACCAGCCGGTGAGACAGGACAATCGGTAGCGGCATCAGTTCCGCCGTTTCGTTGGCGGCATAGCCAAACATCATTCCCTGGTCTCCGGCTCCGTCAGCATCTGCTCCGACAGCGATATCCGGCGACTGCTGGTGAACGTAGACGTCAATCGGCGATTTGTCGGTGAAATTAAAAAGAGGGTTGGTGTATCCCAGTCTTTTGATTACTCTTCTGGCAATCTTGTCAAAATTTATCGGTTTGGGACAAGTCACTTCCCCGGCCAGCACGGCATGGTTATAGGTGACGAGTGTCTCGACCGCCACTCTCGATTTGGGGTCTATTTTCAAGGCCTCATCTAAAACCGCATCCGAGATCTGATCGCAAATTTTGTCTGGATGTCCCGCCGCGACCGACTCCGAGGTGAAACTTTTATAGTTCATTTTCTTGCTTCGACTTCACTAGTTCTCGAAAGAGAGGCGGGCTAAAAGATAAGAAATGGTAGATTCAGCACCTTGGTTTAAGTTAATAAATTTTTCCCCGACCCCATCATGGCAACCTCCGGTGGCCCGATCGCATACAACCTGCCCAAGAATGTTGTCCCCCAAGAACCAGTCAAATGCGATGTTCGCCAATTCCTTGTAATACCCCCCGTTTGTTACCTGAAACATTGTGTTAAGAACTTCTGTGGTGGCGGCGGCGTCCTCGGGCTGTTGGTCAAAATAATGTCTTGTCCCTCCCTTGAAAAACCAACCGTTTTGGCCCACAGGAATATAGATACTGTCCTTAAAGGTATGCTCAATTAAAAAGTTGAGGGTTTTTCTAGCCACTTCGAGATATCTTCTTTCTCTGGTTATTTTGTATCCGAGGAGAAGCGCTTCTGGCAGGATGGCATTTGAATATGTTAGATAAGGCTCAAACCATTCCCAGTCAGACGATCGACTCTTTTCATATAAATTTACAAGTTGTTCACAGCAGGACGTTAATACAGCGAGGGTCTGGGGTTCTTTCCATTTTGAAAGCAAGCAATGAAGAGCCTTGATGTAAAAAGCGATAGCGCGAGGCGAGGAAAAAGCAACGTTTTTCTGAAAACTTTGTTCAAGGAGAGAATGGGTCTGGTGTCTTATGCGCTTGGGGATTTGTTTGGTAATTGAAACTAAGGCCAGCGCATATAGGGCCCTGGCACTGGGATCTTCCGAATTTTCCTGGATATTTCTTTCCTTATCGATAGCGCGGTTTGAATTGACATAATTATCAAAATAACCATCGGGTTTAGCTACCCGATAAAGAAAGTTGAGATATATGGAGACAAGTTTTAGCGCGGAGTGAGTCTCAAACTTTTTATAATGAAGAGCCGCCACGATTAAAGCTCGGGCATTATCGTCTAAGGTATATCCGGAGGAGAGATCTGGTTCGGTCAGCTTGGCAAACTGAATAACCCCAAAATCATCAGTCAATTTAACCAAATGTTCAAGTTTTATGGGTGGAAGTTTTCTTTGTCCCAGGGTTAGCTCCGGCACAAATTGAGAGAAATATTTTAGGTAGGAATGGGCAACGTTTTCCCAGGTCATATGTCTGGTGCGGAAATAAGCGTTTTTACCCATCTGCAGAC
>JBBTWQ010000032.1:0-4623 GCA_038062695.1 Patescibacteria group bacterium
TTGACACCCATTATCACTCGTGCTATTCTACTGCTAATATGGACCTTTCCGCTCGTCAAACGGCCATTATCAAAGCCATCGTTGAGGAATACACCGCCACCGCCGAACCAGTCGGCAGTGTTACCCTCGAAAACAAATACCGTCTCGGTGTTTCCCCGGCTACTCTGCGCAACGAAATGGCCGCCCTTGAGGACAAGGGGTTCCTCGCCCAGCCCCACTCCTCCTCCGGCCGCATCCCCACCGCCACCGCCATCAAGTTTTACGTCAATGACCTGATGAAGGAGCGCGATCTCTCCGTCGCCGAACAAGTGGCGGTCAAAGAAAATGTCTGGGACTACCGCAGCAACCCCGACGACCTTCTCCGTGAGGCCGTCCGTGTTCTCGCCGACCGCACCAAATCCCTTTCTTTCGCCACTCTTGACCGCAACCACACCTATCACTCCGGTTATGCCAACTTGCTTCTTTCCCGCGAGTTTTTCGATATCGATCTCGCCCGTGAAGTTTTTGACATGCTCGACCATAGTAATCGTCTGACTGAAATTTTTGCCCGGGTCCTTGGCACCCAACCCATCCACCTCCTCATTGGCCGCGACCTGGGTATTGACATTTTCGAACCAGTCGGTTGTCTTTTTGCCGATGTTCAGATCGGGGACCGCCGTGGTCAAATGGGCATCATCGGTCCCAGTCGTCAGTCCTACGATCACAACTTACCCCTCGTTCGTTACGTCGCCAATTTAGTCAATCAAATCGCCGAAACATGGTAAAAACCAAATCACTTCTTAAAGAACAGATCGCTTCCTTGGACGACAAATTCAAGCGCGCTCTGGCTGACTACCAAAATCAGGAGAAGCGCCATGAAGCCCAAAGGTCGCTTCTGGCCAGGTTTGCCAACGAAGCTCTGCTCGACAAGATTCTCCCTGTTCTCGATGATCTCGAACGGGCCCAAAACCACCTCAAGGATGCCGGTCTGGGCCATGTCCTCAAAACCTTTCACCAGGTCCTCGCCTCCGAGGGTGTCACCGTCATCGAGTCGGACAACACCGATTTTGACCCGGCCACGATGGACTGTGCCGAAGCCGTCGCCGGCGAAAAAGACAAGGTCGTCAAGACCATTGCCAAGGGCTATCGCTTGTTCGACAAAATCCTCCGTCCCGCGAAGGTTGAGGTTGGCGATGGAACAGCGCCAACCGAGATCCCGAGCTTGTCGAGGGATCATCTAAATAAGTATTATTAAATTAAGTAACTAAAAACATATGGGAAAAATCATTGGTATCGATCTCGGCACCACCTTTAGCGCCGTCGCCGTTATGGAAGGCGGCAAACCCAAAATTATTCCGACCGCCGAAGGGAAAAATATCTTCCCCTCGATTGTCGAACCGGTCAAGAGCCTGGTCGGCGATGTCGCCAAGCGTCAGATGGTTCTTAATCCAAAAAACACCATCTTTTCCATCAAGCGTCTGATGGGTCAACGCTATGATTCTGAAAATGTCAAAAAGGTTACCAAGCACGTCTCCTTTGAAGTCGTCAAGGGTAAAAATGGCCTGGCCGACGTCAAGGTGGGCGACAAGGTTTACACTCCTCAGGAAATCTCCGCCAAAATCCTCCAAAAGGCGAAAGCCGACGCCGAAGCCTACCTCGGTCAAAAAGTCACCGAGGCGGTCATTACCGTTCCCGCCTACTTCGACGATTCCCAACGCCAAGCGACCAAACAGGCCGGTGAAATTGCCGGTCTTGATGTCAAAAGAATTATCAACGAACCGACAGCCGCCTCCCTCGCCTACGGTCTTGATAAAGGCAAAAACGAAACCATCGTCGTTTACGACCTCGGTGGCGGGACCTTCGACGTTTCCGTTCTCGAACTCGGCGACGGCGTCTTCGAAGTCAAGGCCACCAATGGCGATACCTTCCTCGGCGGCGACGACTTTGATCACCTCCTTATGGAATGGATTCTCGACGAGTTCAAAAAAGAAAACGGTGTCGACCTGTCTTCCGACAAGCAAGCGCTTCAACGAATTAAAGACGCGGCTGAAAAAGCCAAGATCGAGTTGTCTTCGGCCACCGAAAGCGAAATCAACCAGCCCTTCATTACTCAAAGCAAAGAGGGCCAGCCGCTTCATCTGACGATGAAGTTAACCCGCGCCAAATTAGAAGAACTAGTCGACGACCTCATCAAAAAAACAATCAAGCCTTGCGAACTGGCCTTAAAAGATGCCAAAGTCGACAAGAAAAACATCAAAGAAGTCATCCTCGTCGGTGGCATGACCAGAATGCCGGCTGTCCAGGCCGCCGTCAAAGAATTCTTCGGCAAGGAACCCAACAAGAGTGTTAACCCCGACGAAGCCGTCGCTCTCGGCGCCGCTATTCAGGCAGGCGTTCTCGCCGGTGACGTCAAAGATATTCTGCTTCTCGACGTTACTCCCCTCACTCTCGGTGTCGAAACCATGGGTGGGGTGATGACTCCGCTCATTGAGAGAAACACCACTATTCCGACCACCAAATCTCAGGTCTTTAGCACCGCCAGCGACAGCCAGCCCCAGGTTGAGATCAACATTCTTCAAGGCGAGCGCCCCATGGCCAGTGACAACAAGCCGCTCGGTCGTTTCGTCCTCGATGGTATCGCCCCCGCCCCTCGCGGCATTCCCCAGATCGAGGTCAGCTTTGATCTCGACGCCAATGGTATTCTTAAAGTTTCCGCCAAAGACAAGGGCACGGGCAAGGAACAGCACGTCACTATCCAGAATGTGACCAACCTTTCCAATGAAGAAGTCGAGCGCATGAAAGCCGAGGCCGAAAAGAACGCCGAGGAAGACAAGCGCAAGAAAGACTTCGCCGATAAGCGCAACGAAGCCGAGACCTTCGTTTTCACTACTAGGAAAGTCTTAAAGGATGCCGGCGACAAATTTGAGGCTCAGGCCAAAGAGGAAATCGAAGCCGCCCTCAAGGACCTCGAGGACGAAGCCAAAAAAGACACCGCTACCCTCGACAGTATTTCCGATGCTTTGAAAAAAGCCTCTGATATCGCCCAAAAACATGGAGAAGCGCTTTACAAAGCCGCTTCGGCATCCTCCGAAGCCGGGCCGAAGGCGGACGGCGAGAAGAAAGAGGAAAAACCGGAAGAAAAATCGGAGAAGTCAGCCGAAGAGGGCGAAGTCGTCGAGTAGCCCCTGCTATTTAGTCGAATCGATCACTTCCCATCGGCCGTCAGACATGATTGGTTGATCTTTCACCATCGCGGCATTTTCCTTCAGGAGGGGTATTAGCAAATTCCTAGCCTGCAATAGTCTCTCCTGAGGAATTTCATCTTTCTTCATTAACTCACTTATTTCGTTCATTCTGGCCTCAAAAGGCTTTTTTAGTTTCATATTGGTTTCTTCGTAAATCTTTTTTAGCTCAGGGTATCTGTCAAACATTACTTCAGTTGCCCTGACAAATCTCGTTTCCTGACGAATAAAATCGACCCAATTCAAAGTTGGCTGGTAATGAACCACCAAATCGTTGTCAACCCGGACTGATTCATTACCATATTTCTTGATAGTTTCTAACGCCAGCCACGTGTCTTCCGCAATCGTTTGCGGAATTTCTGGAATTGAGTTTTTGCGAAAAGCCATAAAACGACCAATAGGTATCCGAAAAGTCGAAACCAAGAGGTTGTAATATAGAATTTTTTGGAATTGCTCCAGCAAGCTTCCCTTGATTGATTTAGAAAAATCAGGCTCATATATTGCACCCAAAATCATGAGCTTTGGCTCCTCAGACATTTTTTTGATTGTCATCGAAATCAACTCTGGCCTAATCCAACTATCACTATCCATCGTCGCGACAAACTCCGTTTCCGCCTTTCTTACCCCCTCGTTTATCGCTCTTACTTTATTGCCTTCAGAAAGCTCTATCACTTCCCAGGAAATCAATTTATTTTTTGCCAGCGAGATTTCTCTCTTGACGATCTCGGTTGTTCTATCGGAACAGCCGTTTGGTATTACGAGCACCTTCAACTTTTCGGAAAGAATCTGGCCATCAATACTCTTGATACATTTCCCGATCGATTTCTCTTCATTATAGGCAGGAACCAATAGCGTTATCCTTTCCCTGTTTTCATCCATACTCTGAATCATAGTCTACCAAATGAAACTATTCAGCAAATCTTTTTGGCGTCGGCATCGGTTCGACACCCAGCTTCCTGCAAACGGCTAGGTACTCCTGCCAGTGAGCCAATCCGTCTCCTCCTTTGAGCCAACAATTGCCGCAGGGAGTAAATCCAGCCATCACCGCCGCCTCTACCGAATCGAAAAGGCAGAAAAGTTTCGATCTCTTAGCAAACGATCTTTTTCTTTCATAGTCCTCCAATTTGGGAATTTATAAATCTGATTCTGGCTAGACAATCCTTCGTCACCTTAATTTCTTGTTGTGAGTATTTCCGACTCCACATATACTCGGCAATTCGACCGCTAACTTCTAACTTCGGATCTCCGCCATAAATCATGAGCGTGTCCAAAAAATAGACGCCGCCATCGCCACAAAGAACAAAATTGTCTCTAAAATAATCAATCTCATCTATTGGAATCGCGAGATCCACTAGAAAATCCTCTACCATCCCAAAAGGATAAGTGGCCCTTTTGTCCAATC
>JBBTWQ010000032.1:4723-8954 GCA_038062695.1 Patescibacteria group bacterium
TCCACTAGAAAATCCTCTACCATCCCAAAAGGATAAGTGGCCCTTTTGTCCAATCTGGAGTAACTCCCATAATCAGGCTTCTTCCCGTTTTTCTCCTCCCTGTATGAAAATGTTAAACTCCATCCCACCCCGCCTGGATGTTTGCCAAACACCGCCCATATTGCCGGGAAATTGTGAGGAAAGATAGTCTTTAGTAGCTTGTGGGTATAGTAAATGTTTTTTGCCTCCCAGCGAGTCAATTCCCGCCCATTTATCGCGACCACTGTCTCTGGAAGAAGTGTTGATTTGGTCACGACGCAATCCTGACCATAACCAAGATAAACAAGCCCACTCTTTCGAACCGCTCTCTTTACCGATGATAACCTCGGGAAAATACCATCTTCATACAAAGTAATAACCTCGGGTACCAGTCGGCGATGACTTTTTTCTAGTTCAACAATAGGCATATAAATCTAACGCGATATTCTACACCCGTCCTGCCATATAATGGTTCGAATGCCTTCACTAAATCGAATCGAAGATCTTGACAGACAACGTGCCGAAATTCTAGTCAACACCCTCGACGGTGTTCTAACCATCGCCAGCCATCCTTTTGCCTCCCCGCTGGATAACGAGCAACTTCTAAAATTTGCGCTCCGTCTGGGGCTTCCCGAAGAAGATATAGAGGCAGCCAGACTAGCCATTGCCGCCACCGGCTTCACCTGCCGCCATCATTTTTATCAGCTGGGTACAGAAACCGACCTTCCGGATGCCTTGGAGCGAACCGCCAAAATCGGCGCCATTCTTCTAAGGGCGGCCATGGCCAAACACGGTTGGGATGATATCGATGTCTTTTATGATACTTCCGCCTTTCTGCCGCCGGAAATTAACCGGATGGTTCTAATGCGGGCGGGTTTGGATCCCGATCGAATCCTCACTCGGTCCTACCGCTATGCCTGCGCCGGGGCAGTTGGTGCCCTGGTGGACATTCTTTCCGCCGACAACCTAAGAGATGCTCGAGTTGCCATTGGTGCCCTGGAACCACTGAGTTTATTGATAGACCAAAGTCAATTTGTTACGCCAGGAAACCTGGCGATCCCCTCTATTTTTACTGATGACAATGCCGTCATCCTAATTGAGCCAAAAAGAATTCTCTTACACCATAAAAAAATCCGGGTCCAGCCGGACGGTGGGGTTATCAAACTCCGTACTCTCTATGACCACACCTTAAGTTCTCAGGAACAACTTCCAATCCCGACCCACTACGACTTTAGAAATGGTGGCGAGACCATTTTTTCGTACGGTGCCCTCGGCGCCTTTTTGGACATCCAACCTCCGGATCACTCGAGTCTGTCCATGGACGGCATTGGCACCGGGCTTTTTTTTGGTGACCAGACTTCAGAACTCATCTTGGAAATTCTTAGTGAGCTCGGCGACCCGGACTATCTCCGTCGTCTGAATGGGAGGAACCTCATCATGCATCCGGCCAGTGAACCGGTAGTTAACCGCATCGCCAAAAAACTTAATCGCGCCGGAGTTCTTGACTCCCGTTCCTTGCCGTTCATCATGGGAGAAATTGGCCGTTCAAACAGTAGTTCGGCTACTACATTGATCAGTTGGCAGAACCAAATCAGAATGGGCCTGGTCCAGCCAAACGCACCCTTCTTTCTAGTCGCCCCCGGGGTTGGTTCTGCCATTGTGGCGGCCGCAGGTGAATTTTGTTAATCTTACCCTGGTAAAACAAGCCCTATAATGATAAAATCGGCGGATGCCATCGTCCGAAAGAGAGATCCGAAAATACCCGCCGCCCACCGCTGAGGGAGTCGCCCTGGCCACAGCCATCTCCCAGATCCACATCATTCCTATTGCCCAGACTGCTCTATCACTCGCCATCCATGAACGGCTTCGTCAGGTACCACCCGAGGTTATGGGCGAGATTGCCCTTGGAGTTTTCGTCGCCACCTTGCTTCTTGGCTACCTTTATGAAGTCGAGACTCTCAAAAAACTGGGTCTAACCTCAAATCCGCTGACCGTCCTGACCTATTTCAAAATCAAAAATCCCGAACTCGCCACTGTCATTGGTGATCTAACTGGCCAAATTCTCCACACTTTCAACCCCGTTGATATTAGCTACACCATTGGCTTACTTTCTAGTCAGGATGGCGGTCATGCTTTTTTTTCTAACCTCATCGCCCGCTCGATCCTGGGTTTTGGGTTTGTCACCGGTTTTAACTGGGCCCTCCGTCAAGGACACGCCGACAAGATCGTAGCCCAAATCCATGACCTCCGCCAACAAGCCGCCAACAAACTTACCGAGTTTGAACTTGCTATCTGTCCTCTACCCAAAACTGTCGATTACCTTGATAACACTTCGGGCGACTTCCATGCCTGGCGCCCGAAGTAGCAACATCAAACTATGGCCACTATTAAAAAAACCAAAAACCCCAAGCGACAATCTTTCACTGTCGAGAAAAAATAACCTATGTTTGCAATTCGGTCGCCTATAATATAAAATCACACCATGGCAGAAGACAAGGTCAAATCAGAGAGCGAAAAAACTAGGTTTGAGTCGAGCCTAAAAAAGGTTGCCACCAACATTTTTAGGAAAGAATTCGGCGTTGAAGATATTTTTTCAGAGGAACCAAATTTCGAACCTACTCTTTGGCCGGGTGGCGAACATACACTCTCAAGAGATTGCGTCTTGGCCTTACAAGATCAAAATGAACATGAACACATTGTCTCTTTTACTTCCTTCAATAAGGAGGGGGGAAGAGGAAGCCTTTCAGTGAGATTTATGGATCTAACTCAAGATCAATTTTTCGAATATAGCGAACCTGGTTCAGATAAAGTCGTTGATCGTCTTGCAAACGCCGTCTTTATCCTCAGAAAGGAAGCAAGGACTAATCCCACCAAAAGTCGAATCGACGAACTCGGATGGTCAATAAATGTTCTCGGGACCAAATTCGACGGGACTGATGATGTCGACAGAATTAACCAGTTGATGGAGTTGATTGGCGCGCTAGAAGCTGGAAACGGAAAAGTTATAGGGAAGCAAGAGGATATTAGTTTTGTTGCCAACAAGAATAGCTAGGTTATCACTCGTGTCACTTTTCTGCTAAAATTTCCGCATGGCCACGCAGCGCGATTACTACGAAGTTTTGGGTCTTGGTAAATCGGCTTCCGAAACCGAGATCAAGTCGGCCTACCGTAAACTGGCTCTGAAGTATCACCCCGACCGCAACAAAGAAGCTGGCGCCATCGAGAAATTCAAGGAAATCAGCACCGCCTACGAAGTTTTGGGTAACAGTGAAAAAAGAAAAATGTACGATCAATTCGGCCACACCGGTGTTTCCGGAGGCCCCGCCACAGGCGGGGGCTGGAACCCCTTCGGTGGAGCCGGCGGACCATTCTCCTATACCTATTCCAATCAAGGCGGTGCTGGTTTTGAAGATATTTTTGGCGGCAGCGACCCCTTCGATATTTTCGAAAGTTTTTTTGGCGGCGCCTCGCCTTTCCGCCGCGCCCCGGCCAAGCCTCACTACCAAATCAAAATTGATTTTCTCGAGGCGGTCAACGGCGTCACCAAGTCACTGGTTCACCAGGGCAAAAAATATGACATCAGGATCCCGGCCGGGGCCGATACCGGCACCCGCATCCGCTACTCCGATTTTGACGTTTCCTTCGCCGTCTCTCCCGATAAATACTTCAAGCGGGAGGGAGTTGACGTCATCATCGACCACGAAATCTCTTTTCCCCTGGCCGCCCTCGGTGGCGATACTTCCGTCCCCACTCTCGACGGTGATCTTAGACTAAAAATAAAAGCCGGTACCCAACCTGGTAGTCTTATTCGTCTTACCGGCAAAGGCATTAAGCAGATTAACTCCCACCATCGCGGCGACTTTTACATCCGGTTTATCATTAAGGTACCGACCAAATTAGACCGTCGCGAAAGGGAACTACTTCATGAACTCGAATCTGTCCAAAATTAAAGTCCTCATTTTCTACGGGAGCATTCTTGTTTCCGTCCTCCTCGCCTTCACTCATCAAACCAAAACCCTAGGTCAGGCTTCATTAATTCTTCTTACCCTCGTCATCTTTACCAAACCCCTCGCCAGGCTCTTTCCGACCGTTAACTTATTCAAAGTCCTTCTGGCCACCCGGCGGGAAACTGGTCAGGCCACCGCCTTCGCTGTTTTTGGCCACGTTGCTTCCCAGCTTTTCCCCGGCGTCTCTTTGCTTGACCTTCTTCGCT
>JBBTWQ010000033.1:0-3343 GCA_038062695.1 Patescibacteria group bacterium
AGACCTGATAAAATGGCCGAAAAGTATGACAGACGTAAAGGCTGAAGGGAAAATAGCGAGACACTGGCTAGTTTGGTTAGCGGAGATCTTGCTGATTTTCGCCGGGGTGTTTTTGCTGTTATTTTGGAACCGTTTACCACCGGAAGTACCCTGGCTGTATAGCTTGCCCTGGGGAGCATCACAACTGATTCCCAAAATCTGGTTTGCTTTGACCCTACCGCTGGCGATGATCGCCGGCTTAGTTAATCTGGTTATTGCCAAACGGATCTACCGACATGACTCGATGGTGGCGGTAGTGATTGGGGGGGCGACGCTGCTGCTGACAGTGATGTATTTAGCCGCTTTTTTTCGAGTAATGTCGATCATAACGTAGATGGAAAAATTAAATTTAGCTATCTTCCCCTTCGTTTTGGCACTGATTATTTCCCTAATTGCGACGCCGCTGACTATTTTCGTTTTTCGAAAATTGGGCCTGGTCATTGATCCTGCCAAGATACCTCATCCGGCTCATATTCATAAAAGACCGGTGCCTAAAGGAGGAGGAATTCCGATATTTTTGGCGGTGGTGATAACGGCCTTGATTTTTTTGAAGTTGGACAAACACTTGACGGGAATACTTATAGCGATGGGGTTGACCTTGGTGGTCGGACTAATCGACGACATCAAAGGGATGAGTCCCAAGGCGCGGTTGTTTTTTAATTTTGCGGCGGCGGGGATGGTGGTGGCGGCGGGGATAGGCATCGCTTATGTCACCAATCCTTTTGGGGCGGGAGTGATTGACCTGTCGCAACCCAGGCTTTCTTTCTATCTTTTCGGTCGATTGCATGAAATCTGGCTCTGGCCCGACCTCTTTGCTTTGTTGTGGATACCGATCTTAATGAACGCAATCAACTGGTCGAGCGGGGTGGACGGCCAGGCGAGCGGGATGATCGCCATCGCCGCCTTTGTCATCGGTTTACTTTCATTTTCCTATTCGGCCGATATTACCCAGTGGCCGGCGGCGATACTTGCCTTTGGCTTATCCGGCGCCCTTGTCGGTTTGACCATTTTTCATTTTTATCCGCAAAAAATTATGCCCGGCTACTCGGCAACGACCTTGGCTGGCCTACTTTTGGCAGTGCTGGCAATCTTGTCGACGACGAAGGTGGGAACAGCGCTGATGGTTTTGGCTATTCCTTTGGTGGATGCCGGCTATGTTGTCAGCAGAAGAATTCTCTCCGGCAGGTCGCCGCTGGCCGGAGACAGGGGCCATTTGCACCATAAACTGCTGGAGATGGGGTGGGGCAGAAGAAGAATCGCTCTCTTTTATTGGGGAGTGACGGCATTTTTTGGCTTCCTAGCGCTCAATTTGAACGCAAAAATGAAAATATTTGCTATAGTAGGGTTAGCTGTGGCGTTAGCCGGGCTACTACTATGGCTATACTTTGGGCGATCGCGAAGACTATCCGACCAAGGCAATGGTTAAAAAACATCGCTTTGTTCGCGCCGATTACTTTCTCGGGTTTGCTGTTTAATGACGGCCTTTTTTTGATCGTTGCCCAGGCGGTAGTGGTTTTTACCATCCTGGCAAGCGGCGTCTATATTTTCAACGACCTTCTTGATTACAAAGCCGACCGTCTGCATCCGTTTAAGAAAAAGCGGCCGATCGCTTCGGGAGAATTGCCGGTATCCATGGCCATCCTGGCGATGATTACCGGGTTGGCGATTGGTCTGTATTGGGCGACAAAGATCAATATCTTCTTTTTTTGGGCGGGTTTAACTTATTTGATCGTTCAGGCCGCCTACACCCTCTGGCTGAAGCGCATTCCCATTATTGACGTGATTACAATCGCGAGCGGCTATATTCTACGGGTCTATGCCGGAGGCTTGGCGATTGGCGCCCACATGGATGTCTGGTTTTTATTGACGGTGGTGTCGGCCTCCTTGTTTTTGGCGGTGGGAAAAAGAAGAAGCGAGTTGACACTGCTAAAAGCTTCGGCCACCGGGCAGGTGAGGGCAACGCTAAAGCATTACACCGAGCCACTTTTGGATGTTTACACAGCGATGTTTTCAACGGCGACCTGGCTGACTTACGCCCTATTTTCTTTCAACCACCCGCCGATTATTCCGAAGGGCCGGGTTTTGACCTTGATGGCTGACCTGCCCTTAACCTTGATCTCGGCCAAGCTGATGATGATCACCACACCCTTTGTCATTTACGGCGTCATGCGCTATCTACTATTAATTTATGAGCGAAATGAGGGGGAGAGCCCGGAGAGAATAATTTTATCTGACAAGCCGATCTTAATTACGGCGATGATTTGGGGGGCACTGGTGATTGGCTTGATTTACTATGTCGGCGCCAATTGATCACTGGATCAATTTAGCGTAAGTGGAACTGACCCAGCCTTTTTTCCCGGTCAGGTATTCAATTTGGAACCAGGAGCCGCTGGTGGCAAAGTAAGGAAACTTATCACCGGTGTTGACGATAGCAATGATATTATTGCCAATTACGTTTTCTGAACGGACCTTGAGGCGGTTATTATCGGGTGTTGCCAAAATTTCGACGTAGGGTTTGAGGACGGCTGAGTTTGTCGCTTGTTTGGGCAGGGGGGTGATTTCGACACTACTGGGCGTGGGGGTGGCCGAAGGAGTGGCGTTTGGAGTGGGGGTGGGGACGATGGTTTGGGCACCAAGCTGGACATTGATGACGAGACGGTTGCCGGCCCGAACTGAAGCCTTGATGACCTGATCTTGATAACCGGGCGAGGTGAGGGTAAAGGTGTGGCCGCCGGCGGCGATGGAGTCGCTCTTGAAGGGAGTAAAGCCAACCGGGGCACCGTCAACCATAACCGAAACAGTATCGGGAAAACTGACCAGGTTAACTTCAGTGGCAGTTTTATTGGCCAGAACTTCGAAGGTGAGAGTATAGCCAAATGACTTTGCCGGATCGGCGGCGAGTTGGCGATCAATGACGGTCAGAGCGCCGGCATTAAGGGTTATTTTACCTTCCCAAGCGGAAAGGGTCTGGTCGGAAGCGGCGACTTTTAAAGTATAAGTGCCGGGCTTGAGGCCTTCCTGATAGACGGGCGTTTGGCCGAGAGATTTGTTGTCAAGAAAGATATTGGCCTGGGGATTGGCGGTCACCTGGAGGCCGGCTTTTTTGCCGCCAAAGAGAGAACAGCCGCCCAAGAGAACTGAGGTAGAGAGAATTAATATAAGTCGGGAAAGCTTCATAAAGTAGGTTCAGTATATCAGATTGATGCTAAAATAGGAGGGTCCGATTGGCCAGGTACCAGAGTAGCTAATGGCGGAGACTGCAAATCTCTCGATTCGTGGGTGCAATTCCCATCCTGGCCTCCCT
>JBBTWQ010000034.1:0-3056 GCA_038062695.1 Patescibacteria group bacterium
AAGGAGGGCAGACCGTGTCGGTGTATCCGCTGTCGGGAGGTGGGCGGACGAAAGGCTGAATTGGGCATCAAGAATTATGAACTGGGTGAGATTGAGTATGCGACGGCAGGCGGCAGGGAAGTTTTTCTTTCTTTCGAAAAAGAGGGTAAATTGTATGCGCTTTTACGTTTGCGGCTGCCATATAAACGCGAGCCGGTGTTGTTCCCTGAACTTAGGGGAGCGGCGATTGTCAGGGAGGTGCACAGTTACGGCCAGGCAATGGGCTTGAGTAAGAGGGGAAAAGGCAAGACCCAGCATCGGGGCTTGGGGAAACGATTGCTGGAGAGGGCCGAAAAAAGAGCCAGGGCAAAAGGCTATAAAAAGATGGCGGTTATCAGCGCCATTGGGACCCGTGAGTACTACCGGAAACTGGGGTATCGACGGGAGGGTTTGTACATGACCAAACTTTTCCTGTTAAAATAGCGGTATATGAAGAAAGTTTTTTGGGGACTGGTGTTGGCCGTCGTCTTGTTTTTGCCGGCGAAGCCGGCTTTGGCCAATGAAGGTGTCTTTCGTTTGCTGGGCCCGAGCGAGGATGGCGGCAGCTGTTACGCCGCCTCGGTCTACATCGACGGCAGCTACAAGATCCTGATGACTTGTCGGGGATTGCGCATGGCGCTCGATCCGGTGCGCAACAAGTATGTGGTCTGGGCGAACAGCGGAGAAAAAAAGCCAAGGCTGGGAGAAATCGTCAATGGTAAATTGTCGGCCAGTCTGGCCGATAAATTTGAGTCTCTTTTTGTCACTTTGGAACCTGACGCTTATGGCAGTAAACCGACCGGAGTGGTGGCCCTGACCGGCAACGTCGAAACGATTGATTTCGGCAAGGGGGCTTTTGATTCCGGTTTGGAACTTTCGCCCAGTTTGGCCACCTCGCGGGAGTCGTTGGGCGCCACCCCCGAGGAGTCCCTCCGAGGAGTCGTGCCAACCGTGACCCCGGGTGCCTCGGGACGACTCACCAATGTCGTCGTGGGAATCGGCAAAGCGATCCTGTTCGGCTTTATCCTGCTTTTGATTGTGGTCGGGGTAATGAGCTTTTTGGCGCGGCGGAAGAATCTGTAAGCCGGGCTGTTCAAGCGGTTGACATATGTGCATGTGCATGTTAATATCAATGGATGTTGAATAA
Source organism: Patescibacteria group bacterium (assembly GCA_038062695.1). Lineage (GTDB taxonomy): Bacteria > Patescibacteriota > Microgenomatia > UBA1400 > MFAQ01 > 2-01-FULL-50-23. The sequence continues at coordinate 1,166 of JBBTWQ010000034.1, forward strand.
AAGGGTGCAGGTGCTGTTTGAGGAAAAAGATTTTGTAAGCCTGGTTAAGATTGCCCGGGTTGAGGATTCTTCGGTGGGCGAGCTGGTAAGAAAGGCCGTGAAGAAAACATATTTGGACGGTCGTGAGAGAGAGTTGGCTTTGAGGAAAAAGACATTTGAGGAATTGAAGGTTTGGCAAGAGAAAATAGGCATCTCAAAAACTCCTATTGATTATAAAGAATTAGTATCCTATGGACGGAAATGGTAGATTCGTGGTGGTTGATGCCTCAATTGCTCTGGCTTGGTTGTGTCCGGACGAGAAAGTGGTGGAGGAGGTAAATAGGTTGTTTGAGAGGTCTGTTTTGGGTGAAATTAATTTTGCCGCCCCGGCTATTTTGAGGTATGAAATATGGAATGGGTTGAGGAATATGGTGTTACGAAAAAGAATGGAATCAAGATTGGTATTTGAAGCGTTGGCTAGGTTCGAGTCGCTTCAGATATCTTTTTTTGATCAGGAGGCTGATGGTCGACGGATTATGGAAGTAGCCATACGGGAGGGATTGACCGCTTACGATGGCGCTTACTTGGTTTTGGCTCGCAGTTTGGGCTGTGATCTAATGAGTAATGATAAAAAATTGAAAGCGTTGGCGGTCGTGGTGGTAGAATAGCGGCTAATGTCAACGGGAGAATTGCCGACTAACTATGGGGATTTGGATTTGCTTGGCGGGGTGGTGATGGGTAAATATCGCGAGGGCGAGTTGGCGGGCGGTTTTGACTATCGCTTTGAAACGAGGGGGATTGGGCAGGCGCTTTATATATTTTCGGGAGAAGACAACGTTTTTACCATGTGGTTAAACGACCGGGGAAGTGTTTTGCTGGCAATACCGGAGAGGGTGGGTGTCTTTTATGATCAGGCTGGCAACTTGGGTTGGGCAAGTCTCAACGTGAATGGGGCGCTCTACCGGGCCCACCTTTCGGGGAGGCTTGAGCTACCGAAGGCGGCGGCGGACAGTGTCCGGAACCAGAGGCTAAACGAGATTGGCTGGATAGTGAATATGAATCTGACTACCGATGAACCGATAGTTTACTTTAATCAGCCGGGAGAGGAGGCGGCCCCGCCTTATAAACTGGAGTTTGATAAAGGCTGGCGCTATCCCATCCCGGGTGCCGGCTGGGGAGTGGGTGTAGTCAGGAATGGAGATTTAGTGGGATTTGAAATCGGCGGTGTCGACGCTGTGACAGCGAAGTTTTGGTTTAATCGGAGTTTGAACTTGGAATTACTGCCGAGCGAAGGGAAAGTTGCCGCTTTGCAAGTGTCGAAACTAATTGACTTGGTTTTTCCGGGATACGAGCTAGCCATCAGAGGAGAAGTCTCGAAAGGAAAGTGATGGCTGGGGATATCAGACTGATGATTGGTGAAGTTCCGAAAACGGGGAGGATGAGGAAGATAAGGATAATGGTGCCGTAGCGGCTCATGACGGCCTGATATTCGTAAGCCAGGTCGCGGGGGAGGAGGGCGGCCAGGATTTTTTCGCCGTCAAGCGGGTAAACCGGAATGAGGTTGAAGACCGCCAGAGTGATGTTCATGAGAATGGTGACGTAGAAAAAAGGGCCAAGTAATTGGGGAAGGGGCAGAAAGCGGAGACCAAGGCTAAGGAGAGAAGCGAGAAGCAGGTTGCTTATCGGGCCGGCGAGGGAGATGATGCCGGCGTCGCGTCGGGGGTGGGCGAGGTTGTAAGGGTCAAAGATGACCGGCTTACCCCAGCCAAAGCGGAAAAGAAGCAGCATCAGGGTACCGACGGGGTCGAGGTGGGCCAGCGGATTAAGAGTCAGTCGGCCCTGGGAGCGGGGAGTGGGGTCGCCGAGACGGTCGGCCAGGAGGGCGTGGGCAAATTCGTGGATGGTGATGGCG
>JBBTWQ010000035.1:0-2020 GCA_038062695.1 Patescibacteria group bacterium
AGTTGCTTTCTTTGTCGCCATTAATCATAAATTCCTTTCTTGTCCATTCGGACAGTGCCTATTTTATCACGGAAAGCTCAAACAGCGCAATAATGGGTCAGGCGGGTCACCTCCCCGGCCCGAGTCAGCACTATCGCCACCACATCGACCCGGCAGGCTTTCCCCCACAGCCCTTTTTCGATCAGAAATACTTCACCCATGCGCCTTACCTGGGCGAACTTCCGGGCCGATACCTCCTCCTCCGGCAGACCAAACTCTTCGCCCACCCTGGTCTTTACCTCGACAAACACCACCGTCGCCCCATCCTCCATAACCAGATCGATCTCCCCGAAACGATTCCTGAAATTTCTCGCCAATAGGAGATATCCCTTTTGGGTGAGCTCGGCCAAGGCCATCTCTTCACCCCTATTCCCGGTAATCTTATTTTTCCGTTTCATCCGAATTGCTTATACTGGAGCGCTTCAGCCACGTGTGCCGAGGTGATCTTTTCCTCCCCGGCCAGGTCGGCGATTGTCCGCGCCACTTTTATCAGACGATAGTATGACCGGGCCGAAAGATTGAATTTTTCCACCGCTGTCCGCAACAGTCGAGTTGTCTCCTCATCCAGCGGGCAAAAGCGTTTCACCAGTTTATTCCCCATTTGGGCGTTAGTAAAAATCCCCGCGCCCGCAAACCGCTTTAGTTGTCGTGACCGCGCCGCCACTACCGGTTTTCTGGCTTCTGCCGTCGTCATCCCCGTCCGACTCTGGTTCTGAATTAATTTTTCGACCTCGACTACCCCCACCCGGACAAACAAATCAATCCGGTCGAGGATCGGCCCCGAGATCTTTTGCCGATAGTTGTCGACTTGTTTTTGACTGCAGACACAGGCCCTAGTCGGGTGGCCTAGATAGCCGCAGGGGCAGGGATTAACCGCCGCCAACAAAGTAAAACTGGCCGGATATGATACATGCGCCGTCGCCCTGACAATTTCCACCACTCCGTCCTCCATCGGTTGGCGCAGGCTTTCGATGACATTGCGGGGAAACTCCGGCATTTCGTCCAAAAACAAAACTCCCAGATGGGCCAGACTGACTTCACCCGGAACCGGGTTACTGCCCCCGCCGATAATTCCTGCCGCCGAGACGCCGTGATGAGGCGAACGAAAAGGCCGACGGCGGATCAAAGCTTCACCGCTTTTCAATAAACCAGCCACCGAATAAATCCGCGTCACTTCTAATGCTTCTTCCTCGGAAAGACTGGGCAAAATTCCACTCATCGCCCGGGCCAGCATTGTTTTCCCCGTCCCCGGCGGGCCCCACATAAACAGGTTGTGCCCGCCCGCCGCAGCGATCAGCAACGCCCGCTTGGCTTGTTCCTGACCGGCAATCTCGGCCAAATCAAACTCCGCCGCCGCTGTCTCAATTACCTCGGCCACCGGTAAGGATTTTAGCGGCTTGATGATTTTTACTTTGGTCAGGTGCCCGATCAATTGGGCTAACTGGCGCAGGGGCCGAACCACGATTTCGGAGACCACCGCCGCTTCATTGGCTGACTCAACCGGGACAAAAATTTCTTTGTATTTTTCCTTTTTTGCAAAGAGAGCCACTAACAAAACTCCTTTTGTCCGGCGCAAACCTCCATCCAGGGATAGTTCACCATAAAACAAACAGCCCGCCAATTTTTTCTCGTCTATTGTTATCTGCCCACCGGCGACCAGTATCCCCAGAGCAATCGGCAGGTCATAGGCGGCGCCGTCTTTGGGCAAATCGGCCGGCGCCAAATTGACCGTAATTTTTTGGGGTGGGAAATCGAAACCACTGTTAACAATCGCCGTTTTTACTCTTTCCCGCGCCTCATCAACCGCCCGGCTGGCCAAACCCACTATCGTAAAGCCGGGGAAACCGCGGCTAGCCACATCCACTTCAATTGCCACCGGCACCGAAATCAAACCGACGTGCGCCACCGACTGGATTTTGATCAGCATCTAACCTTGATAATACTGTCCGTCCCGCTCGACCACCACCCCCGAAAGGACCAG
>JBBTWQ010000036.1:0-5532 GCA_038062695.1 Patescibacteria group bacterium
GCGGCGGAAAGGTCCCAGTCGAAGCGCTTGGTGTTTTCTTTGCCAACCTCGATGATCGCTTGGCGGTCATTTTTTGTCAGGGAGATGACTTTCTCCAAAGCTTCTTTGATGCTGTCGACGGAATGGGGGTCGTCGATATAGATGCCGGAGGCGCCGACAACTTCTGGCAGGGATGATAGTCGGCTAACAACAACGGGAACGCCAACCGCCTGGGCTTCAACCGGCGGCATACCGAAGCCTTCATAGAGGCTGGGGAGGACGTAGGCAACGGCGCCTTTGATCAGACCCGGTAGGTCCTCATTGGGAACGAAGCCAAGGAAAAGGACGCGATTTTCCAGTTTTAAACCCTTAACTTGGTCAAAAATCTGGTCATAGAGCCAGCCCTTTTTGCCGCCGATGACCAATTTGACTTGTTTGTTTTTCAATTTGGCAAAGGCTTCGACGAGCCGATTGAGATTTTTACGGGGCTGGAGGGTGCCGACGTAGAGGAGGTATTTACCGGTCAGGCCGTATTTCTTGCGGACTTGGATTTGTTTGGTCAGGGGGATCTTACTGTGATAGGTGTCGCGGTCGAAGCCGGGATAAACGACGGAAATTTTGTCGGGGTTGGTGTGATAGAGATTGACGATTTCACTTTTACTAAATTCGGAAATGGTCAAGACGTGTCTGGCTTTCCTGATGGAAAGCGGGGTCCAGCGTTTGAGCTGGTTGATGTCGTAGGCGGTAAAGTAGTCGGTGCCGAAACGCTCGTAAGAGAGATCCATCAGGTAAATGACGGATGGGACGCGGGAAAGAAGCGGGGTGTAGTGGCTAGGGGAAAACAGAACATCAATTTTCGGTTGGTTGAAAAACAAACGCTTGGTCAGGCCGGTGAGAACCCACAGTTTCTTGGGGCCAAAGATTTCATAAACCAACTTCTCTGAGGGAGAAGGCAGATCGGGTAAGGGTCTCTCTTTGGTGAGGGCGATAATTCTGTCACCCTGGGGTAAGGCCATCGCGATCGCCCTGAAGACAGCAAAGGCGACCTGGTTGACGCCGACCCGCTGGCCGATGTTGGCTTCGTTGATGTCAAAACCGATAATCATATTAGATTTTTTTTCTTTAGGTTGACTGCTCTTTCGTAGGCCGCATGGGTGAGACGAGCAGTTTCTTCCCAGGAAAAAAGGGCGGCCCGCTTAATTGCTTTTTGACTATACACGTTTCTGTTTTTAATGGCCTTGATTATACCCTCGGCGATGGCACCGACGCTGATGGGGTCGACGAGGACGCCGGCCTGGCTAATGACTTCGGGCATCGAGGAGACTTGGCTGCCGACAACCGAGGCGCCACAAGCCATCGCCTGGAGGTGACTCAAGGAAAAACCTTCATAAAGGGAAGGTAGGGCGTAGGTGAGACAGCCGGAATAGAGAGCCGGTAGATCGGCGTCGGGGATATAGCCGGGCATGATGACGCCAGCAATTGGGCGAACCGCCTCCCCCCAGCCGGTTCGGCCACCGAGAAGGAGTTTCAAGTCCCGGAAATGTTCGCGCACAATTTTGAAGGCCTCGATCAGACGGGCCTGGTTTTTTCTGGGTTCGAGAGTGGAGAGAGAAAACAGGTAGTCGCCGTCGAGGTGATAACGATGCTTGACGGTTTCAACGAGAGAGGGCGGCTGGGGCGTGTAGAAACTTTCGACGCCTTCGGGGGTGACGATGATCCGGTCCTCATCAATTTTTAGTAAGTCAATCAGATCGACCTTGGTCGACTGGCTGACGGCGAGGATGAGGGCGCTTTCCTGGTTGACCCAGGCGAGACGTTTCTTGTGGGCGACACGGACTCCCCCTTCGGTGGTATGGGGATATTTGAAGGGAATGAGGTCGTGAACGGTCGTCACCTTTGGCAGCTGGCTGGGCGGCTCGGCCCAATCGGAAGTGTGGACGACGTCGACCTCGCCAATAATATTTTCGATCGGGTAGATGTGGAAGGTATTCCAGAGCAGATCGACAAACTTGGGCGGCAGGGAGTAAAACTTTGACTTGGTTTTGAGACGATTAGTGAAGATAGAGAGTTCGCGGCGGCGACGGAGGCTCCCTCCAAAAAGCAGGAAATCGTCTTGTGGATAAAGTTTGACCAGGTGGCTGACGAGATTTCTGGTATAGACGGACACGCCGGTGCCATAGATGATTTGAGAAATGTCGATGGCGATCTTCATGGAGAAGCAAATTCATAGATAAAACCAACGCCGGGAACATTGTGGGTTTTGCTTTCGACAAGACCGGCTTGTTTCAGCCAAACCAAGATTGACCGTTTCTTGTCGGTCAGGTCAGAGAGATAGTCAAAGACGAAGACCCGCTCTTTGTCTTTGAGAACGAGAGGCAGAGTCTGGTCAAGGTCGGCGCGGGGCCTGCCTAGTGCCTCCTGGGAGGGATAATAGTAAACGTCGGGGGCATAAAACTTCAGAGGGGCGAAAACATCGGGAAAGTTGACGATGGAGAGCGAGCGGTCGACGGAAATCAGTTTGGCAGCCGAGCGCCAATTCTCTCTTTGAAACTGCGGGGAGGTCCAAAAGACCAAGTTGCCGAATATAAAAATGAGAGAGACAACCAACACGTTGAAGTAAAAAGAGCTACCGGAGAGCAGATTCAGGCCGACGGTAATGATAGAGACAAAAGCGGGAATGAGAAAGATGAAACGCCAATAGCCCAGAACCGGCGCTTTCAGGCTAATAAGAATGGCGGCCGAGAGAGACATAAAAAACCAGATCAAGAAAAGACGATTTTCTTTTTTGGCAGAGGCGAGGAGGCAGCAAAAGAAGAAGTAAAGCGACACCCCGCCGACAAAAAGAGCGTAGGCGCTTTTATTGGCCAGACTGATACGACCGAAGAAGAACTTGGCCATAATCAGAGCCAGAGATTTGAGCGAGAGGGTGCCGGAAATAGCGGACCAACCAGGGAGCGCCCGGGTGAGATAACCACTAGCGGTGATTTGTTTGACGAGAGTCGGGAGCCAGGGGAGAAACAAAACAAACACAAGGGCGTTGCAGATGACGAAAGGCTTAAGTTTCTTTTTGTGCTGCCAAAGAATATAAACCCACTGGGCGGCCAGGTTAAAAAAGGCGCCATAAAAAGTATAAACGTTAGCAATAGACAAAAGAGTGAAAATTTTCCAACGGCCCTTGACGAGATAAGTCCAGGAAAGAATTGAGAGCAGGGTATTGAGGGAGTACATCCGCAGCTCAACTGAATAGTAGACATGGAGAGGATTGATAGCTAGAAGAAAAGCGGCGAGAAAGGCGAGTTTGGTTTTTTCTTCGCTCCCGACGGCCTTAAATAGGAAATACAGAGCTGAAACAGAAAGAGCCCCAAAGATGATGTTTGGCAAACGGATGAGCCATTCGGACTTGTCGGCCAAAGGTAGCCAGAAATGAAGGAGAAGATAAAATAGAGGCGGGTGGAAATCACTACTGGCCGAACTTAGAATGCTGACGATGGGAAGGCGGGCAATGGAAATCGAAGCGCCTTCATCGAGCCAGAAACTTTGCCCGGAAGCGATCAAGCGGAGGACGAGGGCAAGGATGAACAGAGGGATGGCTAACATAGCTCTAACTTGATTGTACGCCTACTTGGCGCTGGTGCCAGTCAGGCCGGTAATAATGCCGATAAAAAAGCCCAGATCGTAAACAACCTTGAAGAGAAGAAAACCTGCCTGTTGGTGGAACACGCCTTTAATCAGGCCGACGATGATCGAAACCGGCAGACTATAACGGATGAGATTGATCAATTTTCCAAAAGGACCGAAACGGGTGGGGCGACGACCAATCCAGCGAGCTTGAAAAAAAACTTCGGGAAGCGAGGCCGGATTCGCATGGTAAGAAATGGCGCCGGCGACGGGGGTAGGCAGATAATCCAATTTTTCGGACAGAGTTCGGGAGTCGGTGTAGCCGGTCAGAGAGAAACCGCCAACTTTTTCGAATTCTTTCCTGGTGATGGCCCGAAAGTCACGGACGTCGTGGATGCTTGTGGGATTCATCCTCCGGTTAGCCGTTAAATTTTGATTTAAATTCCAGCAACGGGCCCAAAGATTATCGAAGTTACTGACAAACTCGTCGGTGTTGAAAACACCTTTGGTTTTGTCATTTCGAATGGGAGTCGTCAATTTCTCGACGAAGTCGGGAGCGAAAGTCATATCGGCGTCGACGAAAACAAGAATGTTCCCCTTCGCCCTTTTTGCTCCTAGATTTCTGGCGGCGGCGGGACCCTGATGATTTTGTTTCACGAGCGCCACTGGAAATTTTTTGACGAGGGCAACGGTCCGGTCGGTACTGCCGTCGTCGACCACGACAATTTCTATGGGCTTCAGGGTCTGACCCTGTAGGGAGATAAGGCACTTAGCGATACTTTTTTCTTCGTTGTAGACCGGAATAACGACGGTAATGCTCATGTGAAGAGTTGGTCGAATTCTCGTTGGTAACTATTTCCAATCTTATCCCAAGTGAATTTCTTGGCGCGGGAAAGAGCTCTTTCCCGAAACCGTGGGCGATGTTTAAGCGCCTTGGTAATGGCTCTGGCGTATTCGTGTTCGTCGTCGACATTTTTTACAAAGACGGCGCAGTTGGCAAGTATCTCCCGGCGGGATTCGTCATCGGTAGCCACGATTGGAAGGCCGGTCGCCAAAGCTTCGAGATAGACAGTACCGAAGGCCTCCCTACTTTCGGAGCACAAGGCAAACACATCGGCAGCTCGGTAGTACTCTGGTATTTTTTCAGGGTTAGCAGTGGTGTGAAAAAATCTTTTTTCGCCCAACAACCCATAACCTAATTTATTGATCCTCTCGTCGAGGGGGCCTTGCCCAAGCAAGAGAAGCGAGCCTGACTTGAGGCACGAAACCGCCCGTATCCCCTGCTCTACTCTCTTGGCTGGGGTAGAGGCGGCGACCATAAGGATTATAGGTTTTTCCAGTGAGCCGGGAAACTTTTTTCCCGCATACTTAAATCTCGTTAGGTCAACTCCACTGGGGATGACACAAAACTGTTGTTGCCAGATAGTGATCTTTTGCCCCCAACGTAATTGGTGCTTCGTAAAAGCGACAAAAAGGTGGGGCTTGACTAACAGGTTCCAGCGGTCATCCCAGCCGGGACCGGAGTGGCCGGAGATGACCAGTTTCGCTCCGGTTAAGCGAGCAAGTATTGAACAAATTAAGGCTTGCCAACCGGAGTCGGTCGGATAAATAATCTCCGGTTTTAGACGGAGCAGTTCCGGGAGGCATTGAATAGTAAAAAGAAGTTGCTTAAGTTTGGGTGGATCAAGAAATAGACGTTTTATGGTATGAGTTTCCGGCAATAATGAAGAATTTCCCCGGTAAGTAAAAGCGCCGATCTTCGAAGTTTGATAACGAGCGCTCTTTAATGGATCGCCCGCCTGGAAGACGACAACCTGGTTTTCGTCAGCGAGAGTATTCGCCAGCTCATGGACAAATGTTTCGGTGCCGCGAGTAACCAAGCCGGAATAGAAGTGAAGGAGAGCGATTTTCATTCTTTTATATTGTATATTAGCG
>JBBTWQ010000037.1:0-10633 GCA_038062695.1 Patescibacteria group bacterium
CTGGCCCAGAGGTAACGACAAGCTAGGGAACGATGAGGACACCAAGTTTCGGCTAACTTTTCAATTTTCTTCAGGTTGTCCCGCTTGATGCCATAAAGTTTTTCTATGGCGGTGCGCAGGCCGAGATCCCCCACCGAAAAGACGTCGGGGCGTTTCAGGGAAAAAATCAAAAACATTTCAGCGGACCAGGGGCCGATGCCTTTGATTTTTAATAATTCTTTTTTAATTTCATCGTCGGACTGCTTTTCCAATAGGTTGAGGAGAAGTGTGCCGGAAGAGACTGCCTCGGCAACGTTATGAACGTAGCGGGCTTTTGAGTTTGAAAACCCAACCGAGCGGAGTTTCTCAACCGAGACCTTTAGGACGTCGTCAGGTTTTGGTTTATCGGGGAATAAGGCAAGGAAGCGCTTGAAAATGGTATCGGCGACTTTGATACTGAGTTGCTGGCTGGTGATGATCTCGATCAGGTCGAGAAAAAGATTCTTTTGGCTGCCCCAGTACGCCTTGATTTTGTGCTTGACGATCAGTTTCTTGAGAATAGGATCTTTTTGGAGGTGAATATGTCCGGAAGTTGACATTAGCGGGGAGGCTTGAGGAGTCTTAGATTTTTCATTTCTTGAAAATGCTTATTGTTTAGAGTGGCTAGACTGTATCCGCCCCTTATCGCTGTGGCCCCAATTAGGCAATCTAGAAGACCTGCGTTTGATTTGGCTTTCAGTCGTGCCCCCAAGATACTGATTGGCAGATCAAGAGCAATGATATTAAGCCTCGAGGTGATAGCGTCTAGATATCTTTTATTTTTCGGACTTTCATAGACACTTTTCCCCGAATAAAGCTCCGCATGGGTGAGAATTGAAATGGTTAGAGAACTATCCCCGAGTGAAAGTTTATAGAACCAGGAATCCGTTTTGTCTTTCCGCCGAAGGAAATCGATAATCACAGAAGTATCTATCAAAACGTCCATTCCTTTAGCCTTTGTTCAATTTGTTTTCTACTTTTGACGATTTCTGTTTCGGCCTGGACATCGAACCAGTCGGTGTTGCCATTGGCCAGAATCTCTGAAAGAGACTTGGTGGTCTTTTTTGTTTTGATTGTAAAGTCGAGTTTCTTCCTTAGTTCATCGGACATGGTGGTACTGTTTCTGCCAGCAAGAAGCTTTAGGTGCTCGATTTGGTATTGAGGTAGGTAAACCTGGGTTCTGATCATAAATACATATATACACCGTGGTGTATGTTGTTGTCAAGTAACGGGGTGCGAATGGTCTTTAGAGATTGGCTGATTCTTCCTCGTGTTTTTTCGCTTTCACTAATAAACTCGGGCCTTGTCTGTGTTGGCAAACCGGGGCCGCGCTGTTCCCCAGCTTAACTGAATGTATAGATTTTTCTTTGAACCTCTACCAACAAATCTTCAAAATCACCTTCTCCCTTATAGTTTGTTTTACTGAGCTTATCAAAAAAACCATTACCGATTTTTTCATCTATAATTCTTTTTATTCTAGTAAGGTGTTTGGGGTCAGCCTTAGCTTTTAGGACTAAATTCATAAATGGCATACCGTCAACATCCCCGCATAGATGATTAATATCATCTGCTAGCTGCATCATCATCGTCGCCCTTACATTAAATAGAATTTTTTCTTTGCTAGGGTGTAGCTTGTCTCTCCCAAACACTATGTGTACTTTTTTGCCAGATGCTAGGGTGATGACGGTGGATACGTGGATTCCATCTCCAAATTCCGCTCGCACCCGATCTTCTCGGTCGGACATTTCATTCTTAATCAGTGGATTCGTATCCCCAATCATTTCTCTCAAGAAGCATGCTTGAACGTAAAAATTTCCCAGTTCAGACAATAACTCTCTTTTCGTGTTACGGCTTTTGGCGTCCTTTATAACCAGACCACCGCGTACAAAATCAGTCTTCAACTCTTTTTGATTGGAGTTTCCAGGAATCTGTCTTTCTTGGTACATATTTACGTTCAAATCAATGAATCTATGTATTAATTCGTGGGCGGCAAGAGATGCAACCACATAACTTGGATAGTCACGCATTCGCACGATATCAGCAATCAATGCTGGGTCACTAACCCCGTCGGCATCATAGAACCCAAATATTAAGGCTGTTGTGAACATCTCCTGATCAAACTCGGTATCGGTATAGTAAACGCACATCATGTCATTTTTTTCTATCGCTGGCAAACCGATTTCTAACCTAATACGACTAATTAGATCCTTGGCTCGATCTTGTGCATATATAAGCCCCTCGGATAGATGTTGAGTTTCGGTTCTTTTTTTTAATTCCACATTGACATAGCTATTTAAACCATGTTTTTTCTTCAACAATTCACTTACATCTTTAGGTTTAACCTCTCTACCTTTATCAAGAATAATAGAGTAAGGATTGTCTATCGTGATATTCTTGCCTACTTGTAAGTTCAGATGAGTTTCGTCGATGCGTGCTGTTTCAGACATAGACTGTATTGCTCAATATTTTTGTTTTAACTTTAGGTGTATTTGATTATAGAACCTACTAAGGCCCCAATGCTGGGGCCTTTTTAATCGAGAAAGATTCCTCGACTGCGCTCGGAATGACGAGTAATTAGTGTCTCCCACGAGTCCGGGTAAATCGTCACATGTCCATGCCACCGCCCATGCCGGCACTACCGCGATCTTCTTTCTCTTCTTTTATGTCGCAGACCAGGCACTCGGTGGTCAGGATCATGCTGGCGACGGAAGCGGCGTTTTGAAGAGCGCTGCGGGTGACCTTGACGGGATCGAGAATGCCGGCGGCGAGCATGTCTTCAAACTCGAGGGTGAGGGCGTTGAAACCAAAGTTCTTGTCTGCGCTTTCTTCAACTTTTCGAACCACCCAGCCGTCGTCGGCGCCGGAGTTTTTGGCCAGCCAGCGGAGGGGCTGGGACAGCGACTCGCGGACGATATCGATGCCGATTTGCTCGTCGGCACTTTCGCCTTTGAGTTTCTCGAGAACTTTGGCGATCCGAAGGAGAGCGACGCCACCACCGGGAACGATACCCTCTTCGATAGCGGCTTTGGTCGCACCGACGGCGTCTTTGACTCTTTCTTTGAGTTCATTGAGCTCGACTTCGGTCGGAGCGCCGACCTTGATGACGGCGACGCCACCAGCCAATTTGGCCAGTCTTTCCTCGAGTTTTTCGCGGTCAAAGTCGGAGGTGATTTTGGCGGCTTCGGTCTTGAGTTGAGCAACGCGAGCCTTGATGGCCTTGGGATCACCCTTGCCACCAACGATTCTGGTGTTATCTTTATCGCTCCAGATACGGTCGGCCTGGCCCAGATCTTCGATGACGACAGAGTCGAGCTTTCTACCTGTGTCGGTGGAGATGACGGAACCACCGGTAAGAATGGCGATGTCTTCGAGCACGGCCTTGCGGCGATCACCGAAAGCGGGGGCCTTGACGGCGAGAACGTTGAAGGTGCCGCGCATTTTGTTGACGACTAGAGTCGCGAGGGCTTCCCCATCGATATCGTCGGCAATGATGACGAAATTCTTGCTGATCTTGATGACTTTTTCCAAGACGGGAAGGAAGTCGTTGACCGAGCTGATTTTCTGATCGGTGATGAGGATGTAAGGGTCCTCAACAGTGGCCTCCATCTTGGCCGGATCAGTGACGAAGTAAGCAGAGGCGTAACCCTTGTCGAAGGCCATACCTTCTTTGTGTTCGATCTCGAAATCGAGACCTTGGCTCTCCTCGACTTCGATGACACCATCACGACCGACGAGTTTTAGGGCCTGGGCTATTTTTTCGCCGATCTTTTGGTTTTGGGCGGAAATAGTGGCGACGGATTGCCAGTCGGCTTCCTTGAGGTCCTTTTTCAATTTGCCCAGGTGTTCGACGACAGCGGCGACCGCTTTGTCGATACCGAGCTTCATCTGCATCGGGTTGGCACCGGCGGTGATGTTTTTCATACCGGCAGTGACGATTTGCTGAGCCAGGAGAGTGGCGGTAGTGGTACCGTCCCCGGCAACATCGTTGGTCTTGCTGGCGGCTTCTTTCACCAACTGGGCACCCATGTTTTCAAAAGCGTCGGGAAGTTCGATCTCCTTGGCGACGGAAACACCATCGTGGAGAATAGTGGGGGCGCCCCATTTCTTGTCGATGGCCACATTGCGGCCTTTGGGACCGAGGGTGGTGACGACGGCTCTGGCTAATTTATTAACGCCGCTAATAAGTTTCTGACGGGCATCATCGGAAAAAAGAATTTGTTTGGCCATTTTTTCTAAAATTATTTAGTAACGATTGCTAAAATATCGTCGAATTTGAGGAATTGGTACTCGACGTGATCAATTTCGACTTCATTGCCGCCCCATTTCTTGTAGACGACGAGGTCGCCTTTTTTGGCGGGGGCTTTCAGTTTGGTGCTATCACTGGTAGTGAGATCATCCCCGACCGCGAGGACTTTGCCGTATTGAGGCTTGTCTTCGTGAGAGTCGGGTAAATAAATGCCGGAATCGGTTTTTTTATCCTGCTTGGCCGGTTCGACGAGGAGATAACCGGGAGCGGGCTGCAAAGATTTGGCGGCAAAGACTGTTGGCATATGGATTTAGTTTTTTAGAAAATGATAATTAGTAACTGACGATGTAGGGATTGTAGCACTTAAATGATTCGAGTGCTATTCTAGAAAGAGAAGGTTTTTTTGTCAAGCCCCAGAGCTAGAGCCCGGAAGCGTCTTTTTGGAGTTGGTTTAAGTCAGCCTGGCCGCCGTCATCAACGGTCGCATTCAACTCGGCGTTGAGATCGTTAACATTGGTCGAGGCAGTCGTCGGAGTGACGGAAATGGTGGTTGTGGGTGTAGCGGCGGTCGGGGGCGTAGTGGTGGTCGCGGCGGGGCCGGTGTAATTGCAGGCGGCCAGGAAAAGAGCCGAAACGGCTAGAAAGATGGCGGATTTGGTCTTCATGTTATTTTTCGGTCGTGTTTGTTAATTTCTCGCCGACAACCTTGGCGAGGGCGGTGAGGACTTCCCGAACGGACTTGCGGGCGGCAACGACGGCTTGGTGGGTCGCCTGGAGATCCCGGGCGAGAGTGGTTCTGGCCGCAGAAACGGCGGCGCCGAGCTTGTCTTCGGTGGTGATGTCGATGATGTAGGTTTTGGCGGCCTGGACGTTAACAGCGGTGCGGGCCGCGGCGATGGCGTCTTTGGCCTTTTGGACGGCGGTTTTGACCGAAGCGATATCCTTGCCGCCCTTCTCAACCTCGAGAGCGCGAGTTTCGATTCGGTTGAGGATTTCTTCGATTTTGTCGAGGTGGCGGAGCAGGATGGCGGTCCGCTTGGCGTTTAGTTCTTTCATCTTGGTATCCATCCGCTCGACAAGGGCCTTTTTCTTTTCATCGCGGATTGCAGACACTTTGGCCCGGAACTCTTCCCGATTCATTTTGCCCGAGCGGGTGGCGGTTTGGGCGTAAACCGGAGTGGCGACAATCAGGGCGAGGGCAAACAGGCAAGGGAGAGGGGTAAATTTCTTCATATAGCTATGATACCAGAAGGGTGCAAGTCAGCGGGTGAGAAATCCCTTCGCGATCGCTTGGTCGCGGACCTGGATGTAGATTTCGGTTAAGACCTGGCTAAATTGATGCCTCGGCAATTGCCTGTCATCAAGAGCCTTGAGCGTGGCGTGATCGTCTTCGACGTTTTCCCAGCCTAAATCAAATACCGTTCGATGAATTACCGGGTCAAGTCTATCCACGGACTTAACGACCATGGCCTCGAGCGAGTCTTTTCTCTCGCATTCTTCCCAGAGAGACATTATTTCTGCCCGTAAATCTTCCGGCAATTGATTGGCCATTTCGATGAGGGCTTTCCGTTCTCTTGCCGCTTTCCCCACTCTAGCCGACTCATCCCAAGTTTTAGTATCCCCGGTTTTTATTTCGGCCAAATCGTGAATGATGGCCATTTTGAACATTTTTAACTGATCCAGTTTTACTCCCAACTCCGCTTCAACCCGACTGGCGACCAAGAGACAAATTAAAGCCACTGACCAACTGTGTTCGGCATCGCTTTCGAAAACGATCGGGTTCTCCGGCTTTGGGGTATGGCGATAGGTTAACTCCAGCCTTCTGGCGATCTGCAAGAAGGACAAAATTTGACCTACTTCCACCGTCAAGCTCTCTTTCATGAGAGGGATTGTAACCCAAAATTATCTGGCCAGAGAAACGATGATGGTGCCGGCGAAGATGAGGGCGATGCCAAACTTTACTTCGGCATGGGGTCGAGCCACTCTCCGATTACCCTGACTTGGTTAATACCCTTTAGATATTCGTGATCGACGGCGCAAGCGTATCTTTGGGGGGGTTTGGTTTGTTGGTAGTCACAGTGAATTGGGACGATCCAACGCCAGGTATCAGCAGCCAGGTTGGCATTCTCTTTGTTGATATCGATATCGGTGACAATGGCAAAACCTCTTATTGCCCGATTATCGACGTAAAAGAACTTTGAACCAATTCTTAGATTTTTGGGATATGGCCAACAATCTCTGTAGTAATAATCAACTTCACCAGTTTTTTTATAGTAATTTATGGCGTCCTGGGCCTCTTGGACATGACTTTCAGCTTGGTCTAGTGGAGTAGTGACCAAAAAATCATATTCCCGAAGTTTTTGTTTTGAGCCTTTAGGATAATATAGAACCTCCAGATTTAGCGAGGCGCGAATTTCGGCCCACAATTTAATAAAAGTCTGGCCACGGCGGCTTTCGTGTCGTAAGTCGTGTGGATCAAAAACTGAAAGCCTGTCTTCCCAACGGAGGATCTTCTCCCACCCAGGTACATGGTCGGTTTTAGGAAAGCTTTTGGCGATAGATTTGAGAGTTTCGCCAACCTTTATCAGAAAAGCCGGATCCAGAGTATCTTCACTTATAAGTTCTGGCACGAACCATCTTTCGATAAACTGTTCGCCAAGCGTTTCTGAGGGAATTTTGATCTCGCGGGTGGCTTTCCGACCAAGTTCAACTGTCATTATGGGGTATTCTATCACTAGGAAAAACCGGCGGTCAAATCTAGCGGGCGAGAGAAACTACCAAGGTGCCGGCAAAAATGAGGGCGATACCGAGCCAACCGGCGGGGGCGACGCGTTCACGAAGAAAGACGACGGCCAGGAGGGTGGCAAGGACGAGACTGAAGCGATCGATGGGAACAATCTTATTCACCTCCCCTAGCTGGAGGGCCTTGAAGTAAAACAGCCAGGAGAGGCCGGTGGCCAAACCGGAGAGGACGAGGAAAAGTAAATCGGTGCGGTTGATCGATTTGAGTTGCGGGATAGTGCCCTGAAAGAAGACAATCCCCCAGGCGAAGAGAATGATGACGACGGTACGGATGGCGGTCGCCAAATTGCTGTCGATATCCTTGAGACCGATTTTAGCCAAAATGGAAACTAGGGCGGCAAAAAAGGCGGATAGAAGGGCGTAAATTAACCAGGCTGGCATATTATTGATTCCACTCTCTAATTAGTTTCTTATCGAAGGAGGCGAGATCATTTATCCCTTCGGCGGTGGCCCATTCCAGATTGAAACAATCTTCAAAACTAATCACGCCCTTTGATGCCCTATCGAGTGCATTGGCAAGTATTGTTTTTGATTCAAATTTTATGAATGCCATATTTAGTAGTTTTTTCATTATTTCAATCGCCGCCAAATCTGATTTTTGATAGAAACTAGTCAGATTCCAAAAAATTTCAAAAAATACTAATACCGATGTTGCGATTAATTTTTTCTTTTTTGAGTTAACTTCAAAGAATTCAATCGCTTTCAAATGCTGTTGTGAGTTATCGTCAATTAAATATCTTAGAAAATAGTTGGTATCGACAAAGATCATTCTATGTGAGCCAACTTCTCTAATCTCTTTTTCTTTGAGTCATTGATCATTTTTTCGAGTTGACTATCAGATATCCTTTTTGGCGCCTTAATAATTCCGGCCAGCTCCCGGACAATAGACTCGGATGGCGACATTACAATCTTACCCCGATCCTCGGTTATTAGGACCTTGGTTCCTGATTCCAGGTCGAGTTTGGAAAATAGTGCGGCCGGTAAGGTCACTTGTCTTTTGCTGGTGATGGTGGCTATGTAAGTCATGAATCAATGATACGGCAGAACAAGGCCGTTTGTCAATAACAAGGAAATGTCTTCTTGGCAAGGAAAGGTCGGTTAGCGAGCGGCGCCTTGGAAGCCGGGACAATTTTCCTCGGCCCAGTTTAAAAATTCGGCGGTACACTGGGGTTTGGGTTTCCCCGGGCCGGGCATGCAGTCGACCCAAGAAGTGGTTGGACAAACATGGCCACGGTTGGGGGTCGGCGTCGGCGTCGGGGTGGGGGTGGGAGTCGGGGTGGAAGTGATTGGAGGCTGTTCAAACGGTACTTTTTGTTTTTGTTGGGCCAGGATGGCGTAACTAACGAAGAGACCAAACAGAATTAAAACGAAAGGTAAAACCAAATAGCGGAGCCAGGGTTGCTCCTCTCTTTTGTGGGCGCGCATACCTTAATTCTACACCGGCTTGGTGGTGAGGTTTTTCCGATAGTAGCGTTCGGTGCTGGTGCGCATAACTTTGTCACGGTTTTGATTTTTGGAAAATGGCAGGGGCAGGGTATAAGCCGGGAAGGGATGAGAGATGGTTTCGTCGATGGCCAGCTTGAGGACGATTTGGTAGCGGACGAGGCTGACGAGGTCGTCCTGGGTATAGGTCGTGCCCATTTCGGCGATGAGGCGAGTAGCATCATCGGCGCCGACGACGAAACTGATGATGGTGCCGGCGTTACCGAAGATAGCTTTTTGGATTTCTTCCGGCAACTGGGCGGTATATTGATTGGTCAGGATGAGGTTGAGGCGGAATTTACGAGCCTCGGAAAGAATCTTGACAAAAGAAGTGGTAGCGAAGTTCTGAAATTCATCGACGTAGAGAAAGAAGTCTTTTCTCTCTTCTTTGGCGATATGGACACGGTTCATGGCGGCGATTTGGAGTTGGCTGATGATCATAGCGCCCAAGAGGGCGGCGTTGTCCTCCCCGATTTTGCCCTGGGCGAGATTCAGGATGATAATTTTGCCCTGGTTCATCATATCCTCCAGGTCGACGGAATTGGTCGGGTGGTTGATGATATTCCTGATGGTCGGACTGGTGACGAACTGGCCGACTTTGTTCAGGATGGGAGAGATGGCTTCATTGCGGAATTTCTCGGTATAGGCATCGTATTCAAGATACCAAAAGTCTTTTAAAACCTCGTCGTCAATTGATTCCAGAAATCGGTCTCGAAACTTCTTGTCTGTTAGGATACGAATGACGTCGACCAGGGTGCTGCCCTGCTTTTGGACCAGGGTGAGGACGGCATTTCTTAATAGATACTCGAGACGAGGCCCCCAGGAATTGCCGTAGAGTTTGTAAAAAATACCGACGATGCCGGAAGCGACGAGTTCGCGATGCTCGGGATTTTTGACATAAAGCGGGTTGAGATGAAAGGAAGAGTCTCTGGTAGAGGGGTCGAGATAGGCGACGTCATTGACGCGGTAACTGGGGATAAAGTCGAGAAGAATATCGGAAAGATCGCCGTGGGGGTCGATGACGGTGACACCGGCGCGATTTCTAATATCGGCGATGGCCATGTTGGCGATGAGAGTGGATTTGCCGGTACCGGATTTACCCAAGATATAGACGTGACGGCGGCGGTCTTCCCCGTTCTTGATACCAAAGATGGCCATGCGGTTCTTGTATTCGGTTCGGGCAAAAAAGTTGATCTTTTGCTTTTCTTCATCGCTTAGACCTTCGGCAACGGGGAGGTTGGCGGGCGGCTCCCCTTTGAGGGTTTTGCCCCAGGCAATGTTTCTGATGCCGGTGAGGTCGATATTGGGGAAATGATAGAGGGAAGCAATTTCCAAATAATTTAAGTGTTGGTGACTAGGGGTGAAATCGGCACTGCGGACAATCATCGTTTTGATGAGTTTATTTTTTGAAGACTGGCTAAGCCTGGCTTTGCGGACACGAAGAGAGTTGCCGCCGGCGAGGGCATAGACACCGTAGGCGGTAGCAATTTGGGAGAGAATCAAGTCGGCCTGGGCTTGGTCGGGGGCGATGCCGGCGACGCGAATATCGACGTCAAGGCTAGGGAGACTAATTTTGGTTTCAATCAATGATTTTTGGGGATGGGCCTCGCGTTTGTCGGGGGCAGTTTGAATCCCCTGCAAAACCAGACCGCGGGGATAGTTAGCCCAACCGGAAGGAGAAGCGGAGAGACAAAGCTGGACAACTCCGGCTTGATTGGCCGGTAATTTAGAAAGAATGCCGAGGACTGAAGCCATGGGGTCGGGGGCTTTACCGACAATGGTGTTGAGAGGCAAGTAGTAGGGGGCGGCCAGAGAAAGTTGGGCAATGCTTTGGGAACTATGGGTGAGCCAGGACTCCATATAATCGGTCATGTGGGTGATGATGGCATCGGGGTATTGGGCGGCGATCTGAGATCGAACTAAGGGGGCAATCTTTTCGGGACAGGTGACGACAAAAAAGATGGTTTGGTTGAGGGAGGCGATTTCGAGAGTGATAGTATCGAGTTTGCCAAAGAGGCGGAGCCAAAGAGAGGTTTTGAGGGTGTTTTTGAGTGAGGCCAAAACATGGACGAAGTTCTCGTAGGT
>JBBTWQ010000037.1:10733-12960 GCA_038062695.1 Patescibacteria group bacterium
TTAGGCGGCGGGTTTCTCGAAGACGATGCGTTCGTGCTCGGCGGGATTTTCCAGAATCTTCACCTCGGAGAGGAGGACACCCTCGACGATCAGGCCCTTGTCGGTGAAGAGCTGGTTTAATTCGTTTTTGAGGGTGGTTTCGATGTGGGAGCGGGAGTGAGAAATTTCTTTACTGTTGATCTCGGTAAAAACGTGGCTGATCCGGGAGCGGGAGTAAGGCCGGACAACTTTGCTGACAAAATTGTCGCCGATATTTTCCCAGAGCTCGGGGGCATTGGCCTTATCAATTTTGAAAAGAACCGAGCCTTCGATGCTGATACTCTTGTTGTCTTTGGTGGTGGTGAGAATCGGTTCATCCCCCAGGGCTTCCCTGTTATTGATATCGAAACCGTGGCGGATGGCGTATTCGAGAATCTGGGCATTAAAAAGCTTGGCGATCTGCCAAAAGGGAATCTTTAGGTGCAAACCGGGGCCCCAAACCTTTTTGAGGACGCCGTAGCCACGATCATAAACACAGGCAACGTGGCCAGGAGGAACGGAAATAAAGAAACCGCCGACCACTTCGTCAACCAGGAAACCGACTACCAATTTATCAAAATCAGCCATGTTTAATTCATTTTACACTTATTAGTGGGGAGCTGCCTCCAACTTGCTGTCAGAGTGGGTTCCGGTAAGAGAATGATACCAAAAAAGCGTCTGTTTGACCAACATGACGCCGATGGAGAAGAGGAGGGTGGTGATGATGAAGAGCTTCTTGCCGGAGGGCAGGAACATAAAAACGACAAAGGAAACGATGGGAAAAAGAATAGCCAGAGAGAGGAAGTCCCGACGGCTGGTAGGATCGGGGGAAAAAAGCATGTGGATACCCTCGATGGCGAAAATAAGCAGCGACTGGATCAAGTTCAGGGTGTTGTTGGTCTGAGACAGGTCAAACTTATTTAAGAACATAAGGTTAATCGGGGTTTTAATCTCGGGCATGAAGGGATAAAGAAGGTGGAGGTCAGCGCCCTCGAGGCCGGTTTTGAAGATGCGATAGAGCATCAGGATGATGATGACCTGGATGGTGATATTGATCGTCTCGGAGATGACCGGGCCGGGGTTACCGCGCATCACTTTTTTAATTTCCTGCTTCAGACGAACCTGGTCGGAGCGGTATTCTTTTTGAAGCTGTTTAATCTTATCGGAAATGGCTATTTTTTCATCCTCGGAGCGGTCGAAGGCAAAATCGAGGGGGAGAAGGATAATCCGGACAACGAGGGCAAAGAGAATGACGGCGACACCCATATCGGGATCGCCGAAAATCCGGCCGACGAGCCAATAGAGGCCGACAAGAATATTGAAGAAAGGCTGATAGATATAGGTGACGAAGACTGCTCCCACGGGATTAGTATACCCCACTACCAAGGCGCGGGATCGTGGGGGTGGAAGTAGGCGGAGTGGAGGGTGATGGTTTCGCGGGTGATTTTTG
This sequence comes from Patescibacteria group bacterium, assembly GCA_038062695.1. GTDB lineage: Bacteria > Patescibacteriota > Microgenomatia > UBA1400 > MFAQ01 > 2-01-FULL-50-23. Next base: position 12,202 of record JBBTWQ010000037.1, read on the forward strand.
GCTTCATGTAGTGATACTGAAGCTTGAAAGCCAAATGGTTTAGCGTGCTTAGCAGTCGCGGGGCTATATGATCCGTCCTCGAACTACCCGGCAAAGCCGGGGATCGCTGCGGGCGGTCATAAACCCCACTCCTTTTTGCCACCGCTTCCCCGTAGGCGTTGGCGAGGTAGTTTTTGGTCCAGGGATTGGCGGAAATGAATTTAGCGTGGGTGTTTCCCCGATCGAATAATGGCCTGGCCTGAAGAACTTCGTGGGCGGTGTAGAGATTGCGTTTGTTTTTGGGAAGCGCCAGGGCGGTCTCGTCGAGCCAGAGATTATCACAGACCTTATCAGAAACCCGGGGTGATTGGTGCTCGGGTAAGGAGGTGGGGCGACGGAGCCTGAGAATCTTGAGGAAGAAGATAGCCAGCGGGCGGGTCAGCCAAAGAGTGTCGGCGGAAGTGACAATCATGATATCAAGATCGTCGTATTGTTTGGCGTTGTCGACCGCGAGCGAGCCGGTGGCGCAAATTAGTTTGATGGTCGGGAAAAGACTAAGGAGTCGGGCGATGCTGCGAGCGAAGGAGAGTTTTTTTTGGGAGTAGCGAAGGCGTTCTTCGATGAGTTGTCGACTTTTGGCGGTTGATTTCGGGAGATAAGAATGAAGGCGGGCAAAAGGAATGGGGCAGGGGGCGATAAGCCAAAGATGGAGTTTTTCGGGTGTTAACGGCAAGCCAAAGTGACGGCTGTAGGCAAGCGTCTTCTCGACTGCTAGCTGAT
>JBBTWQ010000038.1:0-10202 GCA_038062695.1 Patescibacteria group bacterium
TTTCCAGGAGACGATCTTGAAGAGATAGGGGTCGCCATTTTCGAGATTGGCGGTCACGTTGTTGCTGCCGGAGCTTTTGGTACAAACTTTTAGGATTTGCTCCAGATCCCTTTGAATTATTTTCTTTCTACTTTTACCATGGAAAATAATCATATTTCCCAGTCTTTCAATATTGGTGAAGATAATATTCCGCCCCTTTGGTAGCTTGTAAACCTCGTCGGTTGTGTCGTAGATTTCAGCGAACTTTTTCCGATAGATAATCTTTTGGAGATATTTTGAGATATATATGACGAGAAGCCGGGCAATGTGAATTATTTTCTGGAGAAGGTGGGTGTAATAGCGATATTTTTTGATAAAGACTTTCAGGAGATTGGCTTTTTTCCTGATCGGCCTTGCTTTTGGAAAGAAATAATAGAAAAAACGGCTTATGGCATACAGCGACAAGGTTGGAAGAAAAATGATAACCAGAATACCGAAAAAGTCGGCCATTGAACTTTCACCAGCGGTGAAAAGATAGACCAGGGTTGATAGTCCCAGCCCAAGAGACATGAAAATGAAAATTAACTCGGAGCGGGGTGCTTTCATTGTTGCCGAGCCTGGAGTCGAACCAGGAATATTCGCCTCCAAAGGGCGACGTCCTACCATTAGACGACTCGGCAATGCAGGTATATTTTACCTCATGTCTAAATATAGTAGAGTTAAGTTATGGTTGCCCCCATTTTTTATGATACCTACAACCAGGTTAAAGCGGCCGGAGTGGTGGCCGAGAAAGACCTCGAGGAGGCCCAAAAGACGGCGATCCATTTGGCTGTTCCTCTCCACGATGTTCTGATCGGTCGAAAGCTGATCGCCAGGGACGTCATCGGTGATCTGATCGCCAAATCCACGGGTGTGGGCTATATCGACCTTAAACGGCAAACGATTGCCAAGGAAATCCTGCTAACGGTCAAGGAGGAACTGGCCCGGGAGAGAAAAGTGATCCCCTTTGCCAAGGTCAACGGTATGTTGCACCTGGCCATGGAGGACCCGAAAGACCTGGAATCGATCAACTTCATCCGCAAAGTCACCGGGTTGACGATTGTTCCCTTTCTGACCTTTGAGAAAGATATTAAGTTTGGACTGCACCTGTATAAATCGAGTTTGCAGGATACGTTTGTCAAACTGCTTGAGCAAGCCCACAAGAGACACGGCCACGTCAGCTTGCAGGAACTGGCCGAGGACGTGTCGGTGATCGAGGCGGTCAATCAGATGCTGGAGTATTCGGTCATTCAGGATGCCAGTGACATTCATATCGAAGCCCTACCCGACCTGGTTCTGGTTCGTTATCGGATTGATGGCGTTTTGCACGATATGATTAGCCTGCCCAAAGATCTGCACGCGGCAATTGTAGCCAGGATAAAAATACTGGCGACCTTGAAATTGGATGAGAGTCGGTTACCTCAGGACGGAAGATTCAAATTTGAGTCAGAAGAAGGCGATGCCGTTTCCCTGCGGGTTTCGGTGTTGCCGACCGTCGAGGGAGAAAAAGTAGTGATGCGTCTCTTGGAGAGCGGGGCGCCGTCGTTTTCGCTCGAAGACCTTGGCTATGACTCGGAGAGTGAGATGAAGATAAAGAAGGTGCTGGTTCGGCCCCACGGCCTGATCCTGTTGACCGGCCCGACCGGATCGGGGAAGACAACCAGTCTGTATACGATGCTGAATATGCTTAATACCGGTGAGGTAAATATCAGTACGGTCGAGGACCCGGTGGAAAATCGAATTCGACGGATTAATCAGACACAAGTTAATCCGCAAATCAATTTTTCTTTTGCCGAAGGGTTACGTTCCCTGCTCCGCCAGGATCCGGATATTGTCATGGTCGGTGAAATTCGGGACGCCGATACCGCCGGAATTTCAACGAACGCGGCCATGACCGGTCACCTGGTGTTGTCGACCCTGCATACCAACGACGCTTCGGGGGCGATCCCTCGTTTGATTGATTTGGGAGCCGAACCGTTTCTGGTCGCCTCGACGCTCGAACTGGTCATTGCCCAACGGCTGGTGCGAAAACTGTGCAGTCGCTGTGCCGTCCCAAAAACGACGGATCCGAATGTGGTGAACTACATGATTGATAGCGTTTCTGATCCGGTTGAGAAGGAATTCCTAAGGAAATTAATTCCAAGTGAAACGAAAACGGCGCCGGGGTGTAACTATTGCAGTTATACCGGTTTTTCCGGACGGACCGGTGTCTACGAACTGTTTATGGTCAATGATGAGATCCGTCAGTTAATTCTTGATCGGGCAACGGCGACGGCGATCAAGGCGGCCGCCCTCAAAAACGGCATGCACACCATGCTCTTCGATGGTGCCGCTAAGGTGGCGGCGGGCCTGACGACGATCGAGGAAGTATTACGGGTGACTTTTGATTAACTATGCCCGAATTTGAATACAAAGCCGCCAGCCGGGACGAATATAAGAGCGGGCGGTTAACAGCCGGATCGGAGCTCGAAGCGACAACGATGCTGACCGAACAAGGGCTGACTGTGGTCTCTTTGCGTCAGCGAAATCCCCTGGAAATTGGATTTTTGAGCGACTTTTTCAGCAAACTCGATCGGGAGTTGAATGAGCGGATGGGGATGACCGAAAAAATTTTGTTTACCAGCCAAATGTCTTCGATGATCAAGGCGGGACTGCCGATCATGGACGCGCTTTCGACCTTTGTCGATCAGAAGAGTTCTACCGGTTCGGCCAGAATCGTCGGGAGAATGATTTTGGAGATTCAGGCGGGGCGGAAATTGTCGGAAGCGATGGCGCGTTTTCCAAAAATTTTTCCGCCGGCGTATATCGCGGTGCTCCGCGCCGGAGAAGGCAGTGGGACATTGGCTGACAGTTTGGGCTATTTGGCGACCCAACTCCGGCGGGAGAACGACCTGGCCAATAAGGTGCGGTCGGCCTTGATCTACCCGATTGTGGTGATAACGGCCATGGTGGCGGTGATGATCTTTATTTCTGTCTCGATTGTCCCCAAAATCCTGTTGTTTGCTCAAAGCTCGGGTCAAAAATTGCCCGGTTACACCCTGGCTTTGGTCAACACCGTCTCTTTCTTTACCCGATACTGGTATCTGTTTAGCCTGCTTTTGGTTTTGATTGTGGTTGCCCTGGTCGGTTTTTCCAAAAGTAAAAAGGGGGCGCGGATTTTGGGGAGGTTAAGTTTGCGCTTGCCAATTGTCGGACCTTTGGTGGTCCGCTATAACCTAGCCCGGTTTTCCCGGGTGCTGGGCGGCTTTTATATTTATGGTGTGGAAATAGTCGCCTCTTTTGATATCCTGGCGGCGTCTTTGGATAATCCGCTTTATCGGGACGCCTGCAGTCGGATCAATGATCACCTGACGGTGGGGAGAAGCTTGGCCGATGCTATCGCCAACGAAAAAGAACTTTTTCCCTCGATTGTTAATCGGCTGATCCGGGGGGCGGAAAAGACGGGCAATCTCGGGGAAACCTTGGATAAATTGGCGGCCTATTATGAAGAAGAGTTGGAGGTGGCGCTGCGAAATCTGCTGTCGCTGATTGAGCCGGCGTTGATTTTTATTCTGGGCTTTGGGGTTTTGGGTCTGGCGATGGTGGTGATCGTGCCGATTTACAAGATTACCTCGACCATAAAATGAGAGGGCTGACCTTGATCGAAATTCTGCTGGTGATGGCCTTGGTGGTCGTTATTTCCGCGGGGGGAATTGCCGGTTTGTCACAACTGCAAGCCGTTTTTAAGTTGCGGGGGGCGGCCGATGAAATCAGGGCGGCTTTGCAACTGGGGCGGGAACTGGCCATTGCCAACAAAGATCAGGAGACCTACCAAATCAGTTTGGCTTTCGGAATAGTAATCTTGCGATCGAATGCCGGAGAAATTGTTCGGTATATGAGCCCGGCGGGCATCACTTACTCGCCGTCTTCTTTTGGTTGGGGTTTTACTCCCCTGACCGGTCAATTGACCGGTTGTCCCCTACCCTGTCAACTGACGTTAACCTCCGGGGAAAATGTCGAACTAGTAATTTTTCAAACCAATGGCATCGTCAACTAAAGCGTTAAGGCAGTTGGGAGGCTTTACTTTAGTCGAGGTCTTGGTGGCGGTTTCCCTGCTGACGATTGTGTTGGTGGGCGGTTTTTCGGCCAACAATTTGGCGGCTAATAGCGCGGGAATCAATAAACTGCGGAGTCGGGCGAACTTACTGGCGGGGGAAGGGATGGAGGCGCTGCTCTCGGTGCGGGCGGCCGACTTTACTTCCCTGTCAGCGGGAACTTTTCAGCCGGTATACAACTCGGGTGTTTGGACGCTGGCGCCCGGAGCCGAAGTTTTGGGGAAGTACACCAGAAAAATTGTCCTGACCCCGGTGATGCGGGATCTTGTTTGTTCAACCCCGGTTTGTGATATTGTCAGCGCCGGAGGTAAAACTGATCCTTATACTTACCAGGCGATGGTAACGGTAACCTGGAAAGAAAATGATCAGGATAAATCGTTTAGGCTTGATTCATTAATTACCTATTGGCGATGAGGACAAAGCGACAAGCCGGTGTGTCAATGCTCGAGGTAGTTATTACCTTAAGTATTATGTCGATTGTTTCGGTGGCTTCGGTCTGGCTGGTCTTTACGACCTTGTCACTTCGAGATCTGGTTTTGGCGACGACGGCCACCTCCGAATCTCTGCGGGTCTTGTCGCACGCGTTATCCCGGGCGGTAAGAGGCGCTTCGGTGGTTGGTGGTTCCCCAACTTCTTTGCTGATTACCTCGGTTGATGAATGTTGGAGTTTTGTCTATGACGCTGGCGTTAAAAATCTCCGTTATGCCAAAACGATGGCGGCAGGCTGCGTGCCTAATCCAAACCCCAGCGAACTGTTTTTCCCGAGCTATTCCCAGTTAACTAATTTTTCCTTTTTGGTAGCGGCCCTGCCTACCGGCGGACGACAAGTTACGGCCAGCGGCGTCATGAATACTATTTTGCCTTTCGAAAATTATCAAACTAGTTTTTCGGATACGTTTACGAACGTAGTTGATTAAATGAAGAATAAAAAAACTTGGGGGCAGGCGTCTTTGGTGATGATCTTACTGATCGGTTTCGTTGCCGTCAGCAGTGCAATCGCCAGTAGCTCTCTGTCAGTTTCCAATGTTCAAATAGAGGAAACGATGCACGCTTCTGACCAGGCCTGGTATGCCGCCTGGGCGGGGGTGGATGAACTGATGTATCGCCTGCGGGCGAGACAGAATTTCAGTTCACCATATCAGTTGTCTTTGACTTTGGATGGCGGAGCGACTGTTTCGGTGAGCTTAGAAGGGGATGATAATGAAAAGACAGTCAAGTCGACCGGTTACGCGGCCGGAATGATAAAAAATCTTGAAGTTAAGGTCGTCTCCTCGTCGGTTAAAACCAGCTTCACTTACGCAATTCAGGCCGGAGTCGGGGGGATCGATCTGGAGGGCCAAACGATCGTTCGGGGGTCAAGTAACAGCAGCGGTAATATCTATTCCAATGGGGCCATCAGGGGCAAGTCGACCTCTGCCGGCAACAGCGGCTCGAGAATTTTGGGAAGTATCTGGGCCGTCGATTATGTCGGCGGTTTGGATAGTCCGACGACCGGGGGTGTTTATATCCAGAAAAACGCCTGGGCCAATTCCCTATCTGCCTGTCGGATTGCCGGAGATGCTAAGGCGCTGGCGCCTCCCAACGTCAGTAATTGCCCATATTCCGGGACTTTTACTTTGAGTGACCCGCCACCGGTGATACCTTTGGCCAGTGTCGACGCCGATTACTGGAAAAATCAGGCCCAGGCGGGCGGTATTTGGCCCGGAAACTGCATCGTCGGGGGCGGCGGCCCGCTTGACTGTACCGCCGGGGGGCTGAATTTGGGAGGAATAAAGATTACTGGCAATTTGACCGTGCCGAGCGGAACCAATCTGACACTGACCGGGTCGGTCTGGGTTACGGGAGACCTGGTTATTGACTCGAATAACGTTTTTTACACTGCCGAAGCGGTGGGGAAGAATTCAATTGTGGTGGTGGTTTCAAATCCGGATAATCCGGCGACTCTCGGCCGGATTTTAACGAGCAGTAATGTCTCGTTTCTGCGCAATTCCCTGGGGGCCGGGCTGATCTTTATTTCGGAAAACAGCTCCGACCAGTGTGGCGATAATCCGGCGATCATGACCTCGTCAAATACGGCGACGGTGGTATTCGTCGCTCTGTCTGGCTGTGTCCATGTCAAGTCTAATTCAATTCTGTCGGGAATCCTGGCGAAGAAAATATACGTGGAAAATAATGCGATCATCGAGTTTGATCCAAGTTTAGCCCGCGGCATACTTGAGCCGGGGAGTGGCGGCTGGGCGGTCGTCAGTGTCAAAGAATTTTAGGGAGTAGTTAAGGTAGAATAGATAAAGATATGGCCAATAAGCCTGCCCTAGGTTTGTGTATTACAGACCAATTTATTGAGGTGTCAGTTGTTTCCAATGACGGAAGAAGACTGGTTGATTTTGGTCAACAACCAATGCCGGCCGGTATAGTCGTCAACGGGGAAATCAAAGACGGCGGGGCTTTTAGGAAAGTCCTGATCCAGCTATTGGAGTCGACTCCGCGAGGGGTGGATCGGGGAGAAAAAGTGGTAATTGGTGTCTCTGATAACCGGGTGTTTTTGCGCGAGTTTACGATCCCGAAGTATGCCGGGAAGGAAATTGAGGAGGCAATTGATTACCAGATCAGGTCGCTTTTGCCTGTTTTACCGGTGGGGGTGGAAACCGATTGGCAAATCATTGGTCATAATCTCGAAGGAGAGATTGAGGTTTTGCTGGCGGCGATACCAAAAACGGTGATTCAGTCGTACTTGGCGGCGGCAACCGAAGTGGGTCTTTCAGTAGCGGCGATTGAGCCAGCGGTTTTTGCCAAGATTCGGATTATCAATCCAGAGCAATTGCGAGGTAAAGATGCACTTTTGGTCTACTTGGGCGACACTTATGCTGAGTTTACCTATCTGACCAACGGCCATCCCCGCTTTTCTGACTACCTGCCGGAAACAGAAATCGGCAAAAAAGGCGGGATCAGTAATGCGATTCGGGATTACGTTGTCTTTTCTAATTCGAAACACCCGACCCGGCCGATTCAGGAAATAATCATTTCCGGGTCTAATCCTCAGGTGGAGACCTTGGTCGGGAATTTTCAGGCGCAGAAAGTGGCGGCTTATCTGGCCGCTAGCCGTCTGACCACGACGGAGGTGAAAAATCAGAGTTTGCTGCAGACGTCAGCGGGGTTGTCATTGAAAACTCTAGATACCAAGGCTAGCTATAACCTGTTGCCGTTGGAATTCCGTTCCGAGATGGTTCGGGAACGGTTGATTGGCAGGTGGAGGACGGTTTTGAATTTTTTGATTATTTTGACGGTAATAGGTGCCCTGACCTTGTTTTATGTTTTCCAGACGGCGGCAGCTGATGAAAAACGGTTAAAGGGCTTGGCGGAAGTCTATCGGGCGGAAATAAATCAATCGCACAATCAGAGTTTGATTTCGGGGGCAGAAACATTGAATACAATATCCGATCGGCTTTTACTTTTGGGGGAAGCGACCGGAGGCGAGGAGGTGATATTAAATGAAATCGCGGCGATTACGCCCTCGGGGTTAGCGCTGACTAGCTTGATTTATGCGCGCGGGCCAGGGTCGGTGAAACTACTCGATCCGAAGAGTACCTGGGCGATGACGGGTGTGTCTTCGGACAGACAACTAGTGCTTGATTTTTATAACCAGCTCTTGACGAGACCGGGCTTTGCCAATGGCCGGCTTTATTTCAGCAGCCTGGAGAAAGAAACGGAGGTTGTTTTCAGGATTGCCAGCCAGATAAAACTATGAACAGAACAAAGCAGCCAGTCATTCAGCTTATCGTTTTCGCCTTTTTATTGGTGGTGGCGACGGTGGTGTTTTATTACAGCCAAAATCAGATTCGACTAGCCAGCCTCGCCCAGGCGGAAATCAATCAGCTGACGGAGAGTCAGGCCAGGCTAACTGAGCTAGCGACGCTGCTGCCGAAATATTCTTTGCGGGAGAAGAGTTGGTTAGCTACCTTGCCGCAAAATGAAAAAGAGGTGGCCGCGTTTGCCGAAAGTCTAGAACGGTTGGCGAAGACCAAGAACCTGGTCTTAACTCTTGCCTTTGATGATTTTCCGGGTCCGGTCGATGTTTCCGGCCATTATATTGCCGGAGTCGGGGCGGAGATTAGCCTCGAAGGTAGTTATGCCGGAATTGCCAGCTTTTTAGCCAACCTGACCGACCTGCCCTATCACTTTAAGGTTGATAAGATGGCCTTGACCAAACCGGATCGTCGACCGGGAGTCAAGGCTCTCATTAATGGTTCGTTGATGATGAATTTAGCAATTTGATCTAACCTTATGAATATCAAGGAACAAGAAAATCAGCTTGCGGTTAATCTCAGTCTAAGGATTGTGATTAACATCGTCGCCTTTCTGGCGTTAGTTGCTTTTATGGGTTATAGGCTGTACGTCGTTAGTCGGCTCGGCACGACTCCGGTTGTCTTGGGGGTGGCGATCCCCCGCTTAAAAGTTGCCAACTTTGAAGCGTTGTCGGAATTTTCAAAGTCGACCGAGTCGGGAGTGAAAGTGACGCCGGTTTTTAGTAACGAACCATTTGATTGAACTTTCTCCAAAAATGATATAACTAAACTAGATACTACTCAAGAGGGAGGTGATTTATTAGTGAAAATTAAACAAAATAAAGGCTTTACTCTTATCGAACTGTTGGTGGTGATTGCCATATTGGGTATTTTGGCGACGATGGTGGTCTTGGCTATCAATCCGGCCGAGACTCAAAGAAGAGGCCGGGACGCGAGCCGTCTCTCCGATATGGCGACCGTCCGCAAAGCGATTGATTTGGCGATAGCCGATGGCGGGGTCCTATCAGGAACTGTGGCCGTGCCCTTTACGGGATCGTCGGTTGGTTCGCGTGATGCATCCTTGGCGACTAATTATGTCGGTATGGATATCAGCAAGTATCTCTCGGTATTGCCGATTGATCCCCGTCAGACAGCCACCGTGGCGACCTTGATATCCGACGGCACGACCCAAATCGCCGCTGGAGGTATGGTTTACTCCTTTAGGAGTAACGGCAAGACCTATGAGCTCAACGCCTACATTGAATCGACTGACAACACGGCGATTCCGGCCAACGATGGCGGAACTTCGGCGACCGTTTACGAAATTGGGACGAACCCCGGTCTGACTTTGATCAGTCCGTAGGGAAGCGAGTTGGACAAATAATAATAAAATCCCGCCGAAGCGGGATTTTGTTATGGTTTATCTCTAGACGTAAGCAGGCAGGAGAGCCAGTTTCTGATTTAAGACCGAACCCAGCTGGAGCGGTGTGTCCAAATCCGAAGGGGCTTTGGCCAGAAGGCCGGCAGCAATTTCGGGAACACCGGCGCGGAAACTACTTTCGAGGCCGACATTGGCGGCGATTTGGGCAAGCGGGATGAAGGAAAGATTGGTCAATTTGTAACTATCCAGTTTTTCAAGGAGGTGGTCGGGGACGATGACTTGGTAGGCGCGGACACGGACGTCGGCAATATCGATCATGACCAGGACTTTGGGGTCATTGGGGATTAAGGGCGGCAGATTTCTGGCGACGCTTAGAGTGGCGGCGACTTCCTGCTGGAGAACACGCAGGATGGAGTCGTGGGCCGACTCGGTTCTTTTGCTGTAGGTCATGGGGAGAGAATAGGAACCGAAGGGTTTGCCCAGCTCCGGACGGGGGCTGCTGATATCTTTACCGATTAGAGCTACGGTCGGGTCACTTTCCGGGGAGACAATCAGGGCGGTGCCGTGGCGGCGAGTTAATCCCCGTTTGACGTAACTTAAGATTCGGTGGAGGGTGACGGCGGAGATTTGAAGCGAAGGGGGCATGGTCTTGTAGAGCGTTTCGAGAGGTAGATTATCTTTCGCCAAGGCGGTCAGAAAGTAAACGGCTTCGGCGAAACGGCTTTGGGGTCCGGCGGATTTGACAATCCCCCACTGCTTTAAAATGCGATGAAAATGGGGATAGGAAACGCCGGTATCGTGGGCAAAATCGGTAAAAACCTTATCGACCGAGCCGTATTTGAGGTATGAGGCGACCAGGGGTCTGTAAAATTCGATTTCCGATTCGGTGAGTCGCAATGGCCGCATTGGTGTAATTATAGTACGCGG
>JBBTWQ010000039.1:0-2906 GCA_038062695.1 Patescibacteria group bacterium
TAGGCGCCCCGATAGCCAAGCATCGGATTGGGCTCCTGGGGTTCATAGGCTTCGCCGCCAATCAGGTTACGATATTCGTTCGTCTTGAAGTCGGTGGCCCGATAAACGACCGGCCGGTCGCCGAAACTAGTGGTGAATTTGGCTAAGCCCGCGGTTAGTTTACTGACAAACAGCTCCTGGCGATGGTCATGAATTAATTTCTTCGGGTGAATACCGATCTGGGCAATCATGAATTCGGCCCGCAAGAGACCGACGCCGTCGGCGTTGCCCTGGGCGACGGTGGGAGCCAGATCGGGTTCGCCCAAATTGACGTAGACCTTGGTGGCGGTCTGGGGCAGGTCGGCTTCTTTTTTATGGATAACGGTCGTCAGTTTCGGGTAGCCGGCATAAATAAGGCCGCTGGCGCCGTCAAGGGTGACGTGATCGCCATTTTTTAAATCTTTGGTGGCAGTTTTTGTGCCGACGACGGCCGGGACGCCCAATTCGCGGCTGACGATGGCGGCGTGACTGGTTTGCCCGCCCTTGTCGGTGATGATGCCAGTGGCACGTTTCATGGCCGGGACAAAATCGGGCGAGGTCATGTCGGTCACTAGAACGTCACCCGCCTTGACCCGGTCAAGATGGGAAAGCTCCAAAATACGAGCCACCGGGCCGAAGGCGATACCCGGCGAGGCGGGGGCGCCAACCAAAATTTGCTTCAGATCGGCCAACGATTTGGGATCGACCGCTTTTTCTTTTTCCGGATGAAGATTGAGAGTGGTGATGGGCCGGCTCTGGACGATGAAGAGCTCGCCGTCTGCCAGCGCCCATTCCATATCCTGGGGGAAATAATAGTGTTTTTGAATCGCGGCGCCGATTTTGGCTAGCTTGATAATCTGGTCGTCGCTAAGCTTGGGTTGAGTGACCTTTCCGGGCTGAACCTTTACTTTTTTGACGCCGCTGGGATACTTATAAACCTCCATGACGGTTTGTTCGGAAACCAGGCGGGAGTGGATGGTAAAACCGTCTTTTTTGACGATGTAGTGATCAGGAGTGACGACGCCCTGGACAATATAGTCGCCCAAACCCCAGGCGGCTTCGATGACGATTTGGAGCTTGTTGTTGGTGACCGGATTAACGGAAAACATGACGCCGGAGACTTCCGACTGGACCATCAATTGGATGGGAATGGCGAGGGCGACTTTGAAGTGATCAAAGCCCTTGGTGACGCGGTAATAGATCGCCCGGGCGCCAAAGAGCGAGGCCCAGGCCTGTCGGACTGCCTGGATGACGTTGGCTTCGCCCTTGATATTTAAATAGGTTTCCTGCTGGCCGGCAAAGGAGGCGTCCGGCAGGTCTTCGGCAGTAGCTGATGACCGGACGGCAACGAGAGGGTTTTTGCTGCCCGGTTTGAGGTGACGATAAAGGGCGAAAACTTGGCTGCTGATGTCATCAGGAATATCGGCCCGAAGAATCAGATTTTGGACCTTTTGGGCGGCGACGTTTAATTTCTTGGTGTTTTCGACGTTTAGGTCACTAAGCAGAGTGCGAATCTCTGCCTCGAGATCGTTTTCGGTAATCAATTTTCGATAGGCCGCGGCGGTGACGCAAAAGCCGGGCGGAATGGGGAAACCGGCGCCGGCCATCTCACCTAGGTTCGCGCCCTTGCCGCCGACCAAAGGGATATCCTCTTTATCGATTTGGTTGAAGGGAAGGACTAAGACGGTTTTTTTGTTCATAGTTTAGCCAGGGCGGTCTTTAAATAGTCTACTGACGGAATGGGTCCGGGGTCAAGGCGATAGAGGACAGCCAGATAAAAAGAAAGGAAGGCGCCGAAGGCCAGGACCTCGAAGGCTTGAAGGGTGGGGTGGTCGGCCTCGGGTTTGATGAGAGTAGTGGCAAAACCATGTTTGTCCAGAATCTGGCGGGTGATGGTCAGCCGCTGTTGGATCGCTTTGGGGTAATGATCGGAATTAAGGAGAACAAAGTGGACCTGGTTTTTGAGGTCCTTGGGGTAACTTAGGCCTTCGAGAAAATGGTGACAGAGTTCGGGGAGGTCAAATTGGGTAACAAAAACTTTGCTGTTTTCATTGAGCATGTTTTTGACGGCGTGGACGGTACCGGTGAGGTGATTGGCAGAGATGAGGACGACAGCCCGGTCACGCAGTTTTTCGGCCATTAATTTGGCCGGGTTGTGTTCAAACGGGGTTTCTTTACGAAAATTTTGGTTTAATTTTTCGAGCAAGACCTTGATGGCCTCGACGTCTTTTTCGCCAAAATTGATGAAGCCGCAACGGGCAAGAACGGCAAAGACGGCAATAATGGAATAGCCCAGGCCCAAACGGGGCTGGTTGCTGGGGTTGGCCCGCGGTTCGATGTGGTAGTGGTCAAGCTGATGCTGTTTGGCGTAGTCGAGGAGCTTGCCGCCGCTGGTAACAATAAAAATCTTGGCCTGTCGGGCGGCCGCATCGTGGGCGGCGGAGAGAGTTTCCTCGGTGTTGCCCGAGTAACTGGAAAGAACGACGAGGGTATTCTTGTCGACGTAGTTGGGCAAACGATAATTGGTGACTACCTCGAGGGGTAGATTGAGGATGTATTGATCGAGGGAACGAATGATTCGTCCGGGCAGGGCCGAACCACCCATGCCGGCGATAACGATATTTTTGGCCAGGTGGCATTTGGTATGGAGAGTTTGATTGCCCGCTTCAATCCAGGCCTGTTCGACTTGATGGGCTAAACCGAGGATCGAGTCGTAGACCCGCAGGGAATCTTTTTTGTAAGCATCCGGCTGATCAAGAAGTGATTTGAACATAAGGGCAGGGATGTACCAGAGCAAGCACGGTACATCCTTTTATTCAGTTTAGCAAACTTAGAGAGCGATTTTCTTGGCAAAGTCTAAAGCCTGGTCCAATAGCTGGTCGGCTTTG
>JBBTWQ010000040.1:0-3627 GCA_038062695.1 Patescibacteria group bacterium
TTTTAATTGGTAGTAGAATGGTTTTATGACTGATAAAAATGTTGTTGGGCAACTTGAGAGGTTGTTAGAGCCGATCAATAAAAAGCTGGGTGTGATCGATAAGAGGTTGGATGGGATCGATGGAAAGCTGGGTGTGATCGATAAGAGGTTGGATGGGATCGATGGAAGATTGGATCAACACCAGAAAAACTTTGGTGTGATTAATAAGAAGTTGGATCAACACACCAGGGCTTTGGTTAATATCGAAAACACGATAAAAATATATGGTGATATGTATCAGATTAACAACGACAACGCGGGAAAATTGGAGAAAAGGGTTGTGGTATTGGAAGATAAAAATGGAGTCGAGGCACCGCCGGAACTGAGATTGGCAAGTATAAGTTGATTGGATTTTTAGCCACTTCCACCTCGGAGGTGAAAGATTGTGGTGGGGGCGGTTACCCGCCCCCTTGAGGCATGCCTAATCGGGCATGTATTCGAGCCACTCACCCACAGTGACGCAGTGAAACTGTGCAGCCTTCATGGTGTTGATACGAACACCATGTTCGCGGCAGAAGACTTTCATGGAGTGGAGTGAAAATCCAGCCCCGTTTCCGACCATTCGGTCGTAGGTATAGTGAAAGAAATACCGAAAAAAAGCCCCATACTCGGCCGAGTACGCCATGTGATCTGCGCAACAAAGGTGAGATTTGTGAAGATCGCTGTCGCAAAAGACGCTTGGGGCCTGACGGCCATGTTCCCGGTTCCATTGATTCCAATCGAGGTAACGTTCCATTACCTCATCGAGGGTGAGTTTGTCCCTCGGCTTTATTTTATGGGGATTATCCATGGGATCCTCCTGAATCCAATAAGGTAAGGTGCTCGGCCTATATTATACAACATTGGCGTATTAGCCAAAAGGAATTCCACCCCGGAGGTGGAGGACTAATCGCTCCCGGCTTTATCCCGCGGGAATACGCGGGATCTACGCTTCGCTCCGAACTGCCGCGAGAAAAGCTTCCTGGGGGAGGGCGACCTGGCCTATCATTTTCATTCTGGCTTTGCCTTTTTTCTGTTTTTCCAAAAGTTTTCGATTCCGACTCATATCGCCGCCATGAAGCTTGGCTTCGACGTCCTTGCGATATGACTTGATGTCCTCGCGGGCGATAATTTCGCCGCCAATAGCGACCTGGATGGGGATCTCAAATTGCTGGCGGGGGATAGCTTCTTTGAGGCGTTTGGCCAGGGCCAGGGCGCGGGTGCGAGCTTGACTGCGCAGACAAATAGTGGCCAAAGGCGGGGCTTCTTCGTGGTTGAGGAGGACCGTCAGTTTGACCAGATCGGCTTCCTGCCAGCCAACGGGCTCGTAGTTAACCGAGGCGAAACCGGAAGAGGCGCTTTTGAGACGGTCGTGGAGAGAGGTAATGACTTCGATCATAGGAATGGTATAGGAAAGCTCGACCAACTGATCAAGATAGACCATATTAATGAGCGAGCCGCGGAGTTCCTGGCAAACATCAAGGACAGCCCCGAGGTAATTTGGCGCGACGACAATTTCGACGCGGGCAACGGGTTCTTTGGTGGCGTGGATAAAGGCAGGATCGGGAAATTCATTGGGGGTGTTGAAGGTAATTTCGTCGCCGCCGCGGCTGACCGCCCGGTACTCGACACTGGGTGAGGTGGAAATGACGGGCAGATTAAACTCACGCTCGAGCCGCTCGCTGACGACTTCGGCGTGAAGCAGGCCAAGGAAGCCGACGCGAACACCCTGGCCGAGAACAAGGGACTTGATTGGTTTGGTTTCCAGGGAGGCGTCATTGAGTTTCAATTTGGCCAGGGCGTCAAGCAAATCTTGGTAGGCGGCGTTATCAATTGGAAAGACATCGAAATAGACATTGGGCTTGATATGGCGAAAACCGGCCAGGGCGGGCGCCGCCTGATCGTGGGTCAGGGTGATGGTGTCGCCCACCAGAACCCGGCGGATATCTTTTTGGCCGGTGACCAGATAACCAACCGAGCCGGCGGTTAGGTCAGCCTTGGCAATTCGGTCCGGGGATAGAATACCGATTTCGGTGGGAGTGAAAGTTTCCTTGGTGGAAATGGAGCGCAATTGGTCTTTGGCCTTGATAGCCCCCGAAAAAAGCCGGACAAAAGCGATGACGCCCAAGTGGGGATGGAAAAAAGAATTAAAAATCAGGGCCTGGAGGTGATGAGCGGTGGTTTCCCGGGGTGAAGGTATTTTTTCGATAACGGCGGCGAGAAGCTCTTTGACGCCAGCACCGGTTTTGGCGGAGATTAAGAGCGGGCTTTCTTTGGTATTAAGAAGTTGTTGGACTTGACGAGTAGCAGCGGCGATATCGGCCAGGTTGGCGTCGATTTTGTTGATGGCGGGAATAATGGTAAGTCCAAGGTTTTGGGCCAGGTGATAGTTGGCGACGGTCTGGGCCTGGACGCCTTTGGTGGCATCAATGAGGAGAATGGCGCCCTCGCAGGCCGCCAGCGCCCGCTCGACTTCGTAGTTAAAATCGACGTGCCCGGGAGTGTCGATGAGGTTAAGTTGATAGTCGACTCCATTTGAGGAGTAATGCATGGCAACCGGGGCCATCTTGATGGTGATCCCCCGCTCGCGTTCAATCGGATTGCTATCGAGAAGCTGTTCCTGCATCTCCCGCTCGCTGACGGTGTGGGTCAATTCCAACATCCGGTCAGCCAGAGTAGATTTGCCGGCATCGATGTGGGCAATGATAGAAAAGTTTCGAATACGATCCATGGATTTTAGGAAGAGCTGACCGGAGGCTCAATCACTTCATCAGATTCACCCAAAATGCGCCGCCAGTTACCCAACTTCTTTACCAGGGCGGCGACATCAGTCAATTCTTCAATACGGAGTATTTTACAGAAAACCAGGTAAACAAGAAAGCCCACCAGGCTGACGATAAGGGTAAGAACAATTAGGGGCAGGGTGCGGGTGGTGTCAAAAACAAACTGGTCGAGAAGGCGCAGTGGGAGCCAGAGGGCAAAGGCGGTAGCGGCGGAGGCGATAACCATTTTGGTGAGCCGCCAAGTAAGGGAAAGAGTGCCGATGCGGCGGCGGAGAAGGAGATAAAGAAAAAGGAAATCAAGATAATTAGATAAACTCATAGCGGCGGTAATCCCGAGGACGCCATAACCGGCCGAGCGGCTGGCATAGACGGCGGAAAGAGTGAAGACAACCATAGTCACCGCACCGACATAGAGAGGCCGACGAGTGTCTTTGAGAGCGTGGAAAGCGCGAACGAGAACTTGGGTGACAGCCAAAGGGGCGATCGAAAGAGCCAGAAAGGCCAGACTTCTACCGGTCAACAAGGTTGCTTCCCAAGGAAAAGTGCGGGCGCCAAAGGCGAGACGAACCAAAGGGATGCGGAGAATCAGAACGAGAATACTAGCCGGTAAGGCGAAGAAAAAAATTTGGGAGAGGGATTTGGCCAGGGTGTGTTTGAATTTGGTCAGGTCAGAATGAGCGGCTTCGGCGGCGAGAGTGGGAAAGGAGGCTTGGGCGAGAGCGACACCAAAAAGAGAAACGGGCAGGGCGTAAAGTTGGCGGGCGAAATTAAAAATAGAGAGCGAGCCGGCGGTGAGGAGTGAGGTCAGATTGACGGCGACCCAGCG
>JBBTWQ010000041.1:0-30646 GCA_038062695.1 Patescibacteria group bacterium
CGGAATCCCGCCTTGGCGGTGATTGGTCGGTGCTCATAAAAGTTTAATTTGGTCGGGGTGCGGAGAATTGAACTCCGGCCGAACGACCCCCAGCCGTTCATACTACCGTTATACGACACCCCGTACTCGCATATTTTACCACGGTTAGCTTCATTTACACCTCTTGCAAAGATAACCCGAAGGGTCTAGTCTTTACTTATGCCAAAAAAAGCCAAAGCCGAAAAAACAGTTGCCAGACACGCCGACCGCGACCATCGTCTGCTGGCCATCAAGATCGCCATGGCCCAAATCGAGAAACAATTTGGTGCCGGAGCAATTATGAAGATGGGAGATGAACATATCAATCAAAAAATCTCCGTCATCTCCACCGGTTCGATTAGTTTGGACATGGCTCTCGGCGTCGGCGGTCTTCCCCGCGGCCGCGTCACTGAAATTTACGGCCCCGAAGCATCCGGGAAAACCACTCTGGCTCTTCATGTCATCGCCCAGGCTCAAAAAGCCGGCGGTGCCGCCGCCTTTATCGATGCCGAACACGCCCTTGATCCCAAACGCGCCCATGGTATTGGGGTGAAGCTTGAAGACCTGCTCCTTTCCCAGCCGGACAACGGCGAACAGGCCTTGGAAATTGCCGAAACTCTGATCCGCTCCGGTGGCGTTGACGTCATTGTCATCGACTCGGTCGCCGCTTTGGTCCCCAAGTCAGAAATCGAAGGTGAGATGGGTGACTCAGTCATGGGGCTCCAGGCCCGTTTGATGAGTCAGGCCTTAAGGAAAATGACCGGCGCTATCAGCAAAAGTAAATGCGTCGTTATTTTTACTAATCAACTGCGCGAAAAGATCGGCGTCATGTTCGGCAATCCGGAGGTGACTACCGGCGGCCGGGCCCTCAAGTTTTACGCTTCCGTCCGGATTGACATGAGAAAGATCGGCAATATTCAGGAGGGCGAAGAAATAGTCGGCAGCCGCCACCGGGCCAAGATTGTCAAAAACAAAGTCGCTCCGCCCTTCAAAGTGACCGAGTTTGATATTTTGAATGATGGCGGCATTTCCGCCACCGGCGATCTTTTAGACGTTGCCATCAACACCGGAATTATCGAAAAAGCCGGTGCCTTCCTGAAGTACAAGGGTAAGCTCCTGGCCCAGGGCCGAGAAGCCGCCCGAAAACTTCTTGGCCAAAAACAAGAGTTGTTCGACGAAATCAAGGCCGCTGTTATCGCCAATGGACCAGCCCATGCTGCCGCCCCAGTCGAGTAACCCAAAAGCAGTCCTGGAAAGTACCGCTATCCACTTCCTTTCATATCGACCGCGCTTCACCGCGGAGGTAATTAATCGTCTGGTCAAGAAGGCCAAAGAGCTCGGTCTAGCCGATTCCCCTACTTTAATTAATCAAATTATCGCCTCCCTGGAAAAATCCGGTTTTCTCGACGACAAAAAACTTCTCGAAAGCTACATCCGTTCCCGGCTGGTCGAAAAGAAAAAAGGGCCCTACTGGATTAGACAACATCTAGTGCGCTTCGGTCTTTCGAAGTTCGAAATTGACGCCGCACTGGCAAAATTTGCCGACAAACCATCCCAGCTGGCGGTAATCAGAAACTATCTCGAGCAGTACTTGACTATTGACCTCAAGACCAAAGCCGGGGTATTCCGCCGCCTCGTCGGTCGCGGCTTTTCCGCCTCTCTGGTGGCGGAAGCGTTTGACGAGAGGTAGCTCCTCGAAGTATAATCAACTACTAGATCAAATCACAAAGCCGGGCAATCTAAATCACATGACTTTTAACTCTTTGCCAAACCTAGGAACCCTTTCCAAGAACCCCGCCTAGCGGGACTGCTTTGTCGGATTTGATCACATTACTATTTGTGATCATCTACCATGTCCTTACTTTCAATTCTTAAAGCCAAGACAGCTCAAGCCAGGCCCCCTGCCGCTCCCGCCCCCGTCACCAAGCCGACCGTTACCAGCCCCGACCTGGCCCAGATCCAGTCCACTGCCCGCGAAATCATCCTCGAGGCCAAGGATGAGGCCATCAGGATCAAAGACCAGGCGGTCAGGGATGCCAGAGAGCGCCTGTCGGAAATCGAGGCCCAAGCGAAATCACTGACCCAAAAACAACAGGAACTAACGCGGCAGGAGCACGAGGTCAATCGGACCAGGTTAACCCTCGAAGATGAACAAAAAAAAGCCGAAAAAATGGGCACCGACCTGATAGCGAAGCAGGAAGAACTGGTCAAAAAGCTCGAAAAAATTGCCTCCCTGACCACCGATGAAGCCCGGGAAATTCTCCTAACCGAGGTCCGGAAAAAATCGACCGCCCAAATCGCCAAATCGATTAAAGAAGCTGAAGAAAAAGCCAAGTCGGAAGGCGATGAACTGGCCAAGGAAATCTTGGTCGATGCCATGCGCGCCGGCGCCACCGACTATGTCGCCGAATTTACCGTTTCCACCGTGGCCATTCCCGACGAGGAAACCAAGGGCCGCATCATCGGCAAGGAGGGCCGCAATATCCGCGTTTTCGAAAAAGTCTCCGGCGTTGATATCAGTATGGACGAAACCCCGGGCGAGATTCGTCTTTCTAGCTTTAACTCGGTTCGCCGTGAAATTGCCCGCGTCGCTCTAACTCGTCTGATCAAAGACGGTCGCATCCAGCCGGCTCGGATCGAGGAATATCTCGAGCATGCCCGACTCGACGTCGAACGGATTATGTTCCAGGAAGGTGAGCGGCTTTGTCACGCCGTTGGCGTTTACAACCTTCCCCGCGAGATTATCGCCATGCTGGGCAAATTCAAGTTCCGCTCTTCCTACGGTCAGAACATGATCGCCCACACCCTGGAAGAAACCCAAATCGGTATTCGTCTGGCCCAGGAGGTCAAGGCCAATGTTGACACCGTCCGTCTTGGTTGTCTGCTCCATGACATCGGCAAGGTCGTCGACGATATCGAGGGTAGCCACGTCGAGCTCGGGGTCAACTTCTTGAAGAAATTCAACCTCCCCCAAGCCGTCATCGATACGGTTGAGCAACACCACGAAGACCGTGAGTTTACTAGCAAAGAGTCGGTTTTAGTCTACATTGCTGACGCTATTTCCGGTTCTCGTCCGGGCGCCCGCCACGAAAACGTCGAGGACTACATCAAACGGCTTAACCGACTTGAAGAGATTGCCAATAGTCACGAAGGTGTGGCCGAGTCATTCGCTATTCAGGCCGGTCGGGAACTCCGCGTCGTCGTCACTCCGGAAGAGATCGCCGATGACCAACTGCCGATTCTGGCCAGCGCCATCAAAGACGAAATCCAAAACAGTCTTACTTACCCCGGCACCGTCAAGGTGACCGTCATCCGCGAGACCCGGGCCATCGACGTGGCGAAATGACAAAAAGAGGACTTGCATAATAGCGAACTCTGGTGGTAGTATCAGTCAAAATTATTATTAAAGAAAGTTATGACCAAACAAGACGCCATCAACATCGTTGCCAAAAAAGCCCACCTCACCAAAAAAGCCGCCAAGGAAGCCATCGAAACCTTTTTTAGCGAGGTTATCACCGCTCTCAACAAAGGCGACAAAGTTGTTATCTCCGGTTTTGGTACCTTTTATGTCGCCAAGGTCGCCGATAAACAGGTCGTCCCTTTCGGCAATGAAAAGGCTCGTCAGACGATCAAGGGTCACAAAGTGATCAACTTCCGCGTCGGCAAACCTCTGAAGAAGAAGGTTTGGTAATGAAGAGGTATTTCCTAAAGACATTTGGCTGTCAAGCCAATAAATCCGATTCCGAACGGATCGCCGGCGATTACCAGTCGCGGGGGTGGGAACCCTCCGACCGCTGGCAGGATGCCGCTGAAATCGTCATCAATACTTGTTCGGTTCGGGAGCGCGCCGAAGACCGGGTCAAAGGTTTTCTTCTCAATGTCGAAAAGCATTTTCACGGCCGGCGCCGGCCGAAGATCATTCTCACCGGCTGCATGCTCCACCACGGGGCGGGGAAAATAAAAGCCGCCTTGCCTCTTGTTGACGAAATTCTGCCCATCGGTGAAGTCGGTTTCAATTCCCCCGCCGTCAGAGGCGACAAAACTCACGCCTTTGTCCCCATCTCCACCGGCTGTAATTCTTTTTGCACTTTCTGTATCGTCCCTTACTCACGGGGGCGGGAAAAAAGCCGCCGGTCTTCCGACATCCTGGCCGAAGTCAAGGGACTTGCCGCTACCGGCTACACCGAAATTACCCTCCTTGGCCAAAACGTCAACTCCTATGGACTGGAAAAAGCGGGCATCGGCTACCGGAAGTTGCTTATGAGCCGCGAAGGCTTTAGCCTGAAAGATATCCCCAGCAACCAATCACAATATTTCCCACCCGATGGCGTTCCCCCCTTCGTCACTTTGCTCCGCCAGATTAGCCAGATCGCCGGTATCGAGAAAATTAACTTTATGACCAGCAATCCTTGGGACTTCGCCGACGTTCTGATCGCCGAGATTGCCGCTAACGGCAAAATCAGCCGCTTTGTCCATTTGCCGGTTCAGTCGGGCAGCGACCGGATTTTATCCCTCATGAATCGCGGCTATACCCGCGCCGATTTCCTCACTTTAATTAATAAAATCAAAAAGGCAATTCCCGATGTTACCTTTGGCACCGACATCATCGTTGGTTTTCCGGGAGAAACGGATACCGACTTTAAAGAAACAGTCGATTTAGTTAAACAGGTCGATTTTCAGATCGCCTTTGTCGCCCAGTATTCTCCCCGTCCCGGTACCGCCGCCTGGCGCATCTATCCGGACGATGTTCCTGCTAAAGTAAAGAAAGAGCGCTTCCGCATTTTAGAAGAACTGACCAACCAGGCCCACCTGCACCACCGACCCCATGTCCCCTAAATCCCGCGTCCTCATCATCGCCGGCCCTACTGCTTCAGGTAAGACCGCTCTCGCTCTTCGCCTCGCCGAAGTCTCGACGAAGGCGGGCCGGCGGCCCACCTCGATCATTTCTGCCGACTCCCGTCAGGTTTATCAGGGCCTCGACGTCTTGACCGGCAAGGATATCCCCGCCGAAAAAGCCAACCTCCGTTTGTTCGGCCTCGATCTCATCGCTCCTGATCAGACAATGAATGCCGCCCAGTATTCTGACTACGCCCGAAAAGTTATCGCGCTTGAAATCAAAGAGCACCGTCAAGTCATAATCGTCGGCGGTACCGGTTTTTATCTCCAGGCCCTGGTCGGCCCGGCCAGCCTCGCCGCCGTCGCTCCCAATGACCGCCTCAGACAGGAATTAAACCGGCTCCCGCTGGGAGAGCTTCAACATAGACTAAAAGAGATCGACGCCAAAAGACTGGCCGCCATGAACCAGTCCGACGTCGCCAATCCCCGCCGCCTCATTCGCGCCATCGAAATCGCTCTTGCTCCTACAAGGACTGTCCTCGTAGGGGGATTGGGCTACGAGGACAGTCCTTGTAGGTTTACCTGGATCGGCATTAGAGTTCCTCTTACAATTCTTAAAGAAAGAATCGCCGCCCGCGTCGAAGCTCGTCTTGATGCGGCTGTAACTGAGGTCCAAGACCTCCTCGCCGCCTACCCCGACCGGTCTCTTCCTATTTATACCTCGCTTGGCGTTGCCCCCATCTCGCGCTTTCTGGCTGGCGCAATTAGCCGCGGGGAAGCCCGACAACTCTGGACGACCGAAGAAGTCCAGTACGCCAAACGCCAATTGACCTGGTTTGCCAAACAGCAACAAATAATTTGGTATGATCTAGATGAGGTTAGTAAATTAAATTTAGATAAACTCGTATGAGCAGCAAAAAAATAACCGTCGATCTATCTTTCCGCAGTTACATTCTGGCGGTTATCGTCCTTCTCTCCATTCTCTTCTTCCAGAACATTCTCGGTATTTTGATACTGGTCTTTGTCTCTTTTCTCATCACTGTCGCCGTCGTCCCCTTTGTCGATTTTCTCGAGAGAAAACGTATTCCCCGAGGGCTGTCCACTTTTATCATCCTCCTTTTGATCTTTTCCGGCATCATTACCCTAGCTGTTTCCATGATCTCACCCTTGATTTCGCAAACGATCGGTTTCCTTCAACAGCTCCCCCCCCTGATTGCGCGACTCGCTCCCTACAATATCGACCTCTCGGGAGCCTTGACCCCCCAAATCACCTCTGTCCCGGGTAACGTCCTAAAACTAGCCGCCGGCACCTTTTCCAGCCTCTTGGCCCTTTTCACCGTCATTGTCATTAGTTACTATCTGGTCGCCGAGCGTTCTCACCTCAAAACCCGCCTCGAGTCTTGGTTTGACGCCGCCCGCGCCAAAAGATACCTTCATTCGGTCGAAGAACTCGAAAAACGTCTCGGTTCCTGGGTCAGGGGTCAAATTTTCCTCATGTTTCTGGTCGGTTTCCTAAGTTATATCGGCTTTGTCTTCATCGGCTTGCCGTCAGCCGTGCCCTTGGCCGTGATTGCTGGCGTTCTCGAACTGCTCCCGAACGTTGGTCCGACCGTTGCCGCCGTTCCGGCCGTGATTGTTGGTTTCTCAATCTCACCCACCCATGGCCTCCTCGCCCTCGGCTTGACCATCCTGATCCAACAGCTGGAAAATAATGTCTTTGTTCCGAAAATCATGCAGCACGCCACCGGCCTTCACCCCGTCGCCACCATCCTCGTTTTGATGATCGGTTATCGCCTGGGTGGTCCCCTTCTGGCCGTCCTTGCCCTGCCCCTGGTCCTCAGTTTGCTGTTAGTTATCTCCCACCTCCACACTCCGACAAAAGAGGGTCTGGGTGAGGAAATCAAAGAAGAAATCAAGAAAGATCTTTCCCTTTAATAAATCTGGTCAAAGTGTTAACAACCAAGCCTCATAAGCCGGATTCTGTTTAAGAAGATATCTGTCTATGCCTTTAAACTTTAGGTCGGGGAAAAGACACCCATAGACCAATTCGAAAGTTGCAGCGGGGCGGGTTGCCACCCCCAAATCATTTCTGACAAGGGGTCTCCCGCTATTGCGGGAACGTTTCACCTTTAATCGTCTCTGTGGCCCTATCGCGGTCCGATACTTGCGTACCGGACGACCGCCTTTCGGGGGTCACCCTGTCTTTTAGCTGTCCGGACTTTCCTCCCCCCGCCAAGGCGGGGGGCATCTTCCCGGGCCAGTTTGTTAACACCCCATATTATATCAAGTTTTAACGACCCTCGCCTTGGCAGGATCACCTTAGCCTCACTTTTGCTCTGAATATAACCGTTCATTATCACTTGTGATAGGATAAACCATGACAGATAACTTTTTTCTCAATGTCCAGAACTCGCTTTTGACGGCCGCTGTCTCCATTTTGACCAGCATCGTCTCCTACATTCCGACCCTCCTGGCCGCCCTGACCGTCTTCGTCATCGGCCTGGTCTTGGCCAACTGGCTGAAACTCCTGGTTATCAAATTGCTTAACCTGCTCCGCCTTTCCGATCTTCTGGGCAAGAGCGGCGCTAAACAGTTTTTAGCCAACGCCGATGTTACCCAGAAAGTGGAGATCGTCATTGGCCAATTGGTCCGCTATATCGTCATTCTCATCTTCGCCGTCGCCGCCATTAATCTTCTTGGTCTCAACACCGTCACCCAGGTGTTAAATGGGCTACTTAGCTACATCCCGAATATTCTGGCCGCCGTCTTTATCCTCGGCGCCGGCGTCGTTCTGGCCGGTTTCTTGGAAAAAGTCGTCAAGGGCTCGCTTGGCAGCCTTGACTTGAAGCTATCCCGTCTCATGGCCAAAGCCACCAGTTATTTAATCGTCGTCTTTGCCACCCTGGCGGCTATTTCTCAGTTGGGGATTGCCAAAAACTTTATCGACACCCTTTTCGTCGGCTTCGTCGGCATGCTCGCCCTCGCCCTTGGCCTCTCCCTCGGCTTGGGCAGTAAGGATCTGGTCAAAAGCATTCTCGAAGATTGGTATAAAGGTTTCAAGAAAGAACTAAAATAGGCAGTGGCAGAATGGGCCATATCATTGTGATATAAACTTGGCAGATAAGAGTTTCGACAAAACATGACTGATGAAATTGAGGTAATGGGGCCTACAAAAGATTTTGAAGATCTGAAGCAGGTTGACAAGAATGGAATTGAATATTGGATGGCTCGCGAGTTGACGTCTCCTTTAGGATATACACAATGGAGGAGTTTTGAAGATGTAGTTAAAAGAGCGATGCAAGCGTGTTTGAACAGTGGTCAATTTGTGGAAAACCATTTTGCGGACGCCAGCAAAATGGTCGAAATTGGGTCCAGTACGGTGAGGGAAGTAAAAGACTGGAAATTAGATCGGTATGCATGTTACTTGATAGCCCAGAACGGTGACTCTAGAAAAAGGGAAATTGCACTGGCACAAACTTATTTTGCATTACAGACAAGAAGGCAAGAACTAATCGGATCCATGACTGACGACCAGAGGAGAGTTTTTATAAGAGGAGAAGTCGCAAATGAAAATAAAAAGCTTTTCTCTACGGCAAGAAAGGTTGGGGTAAATCATTTTGGTTGGTTCAATGATGCCGGGTATAGAGGGTTGTATGGAAAAGGGATTGGTGAAATTGAGGTCTCAAAAGGTTTAAAGAAAGGCGAACTACTCGATAGAGCTGGTTCAACAGAATTGGCGGCCAATTTGTTTAGAATTACGCAAACTGATGAAAAGTTGAAAAAAGGAGGAATATCTAGCGAATCTCAGGCTACCTATGTTCATCTTTCGGTGGGGAGGGAAGTGAGAGAAACCATTAAAAAGATTGGCGGTGAGTTGCCGGAGAACTTACGACCAGAGAAACATATTAAGGAAGTCAAGAAGGAGCTAAAAAAAGTATCTAGATTGGTTGGCGAAACAGGAAACTAGTTATCCAAGGTTCGTGTCCCACAAAAAACCCGAGTGAAGGAAAACCTATCATCGGGTTTCTTGGTCGAGTTATTTAGCTCCAATTTTGAACATTTTGGTGCCGCAAACGGGACAAATAGCGCGGGCAGCCGGTTTACCATTTTTCATGGTAAGGGTTTCAAATTTTTCTACGTCTCTCTTAGCGCGACACTTAACACAGTACATTGTCATAAGATCATTCACCCCCTTTCGAGTGCCGGAGGTTAGCGCGCTAGATAAAGCCAAAGCGCTATCTCCAAAGCTAGAGCAAGCATAGTGAGAACAATTACCTTTGTCAAGTCAGACCGGAAATATTTAGCTTCAACCCCCTCCTTTTTAACCGCCCTCTCTTTTGTTTTGGAGCCATCCATCGCACCAAAAGCCACTTTGAAGCCCGAAGCCTTTATTTTTTGCGCCCGGGTTCTTTTTTTTGCCATAAGCCTATTCTAAGTCATTTTTGGTACAATCGTCTTTGTTATGTCCGATCCGAATGTCTACTATCTTTTTCTCGGCCTGGTTGGTTTTTGGCTCCTGATTCTCTCGTTTACCGTCTTCCGTCTCTTTTTCCACTATCAATCCCTGACCAAGGGACTTTCTCAGAAGGACCTTATCAGCGCCCTCAACAACTTTATCGCCAAAACCCAAACCAACCAGGAAGCGATTGAAAGCGTTCGGGCTCATCTGACCAAAGAGGTGGCCGACAACAAACTTCACCTCCAAAAAGTGAGTTTTATGAGGTTCAATCCCTTTACCGACACCGGTGGTAATCAGAGCTTTATTTTGAGTTTACTAGATGAAAATGGGACCGGGGTTGTGATAAGCTCATTGCATAGTCGGGAAAACACCCGCATTTATGCCAAGGCCATCGACAAAGGCCAGTGCCCGGACCAAGTCCTAAGTAAAGAAGAACGCCAAGTCATCAAAGATAGCCTTAAATAAATGAACAAAAAAATTATCTATCTTGCCTCCCTGGTCATCGCCTACCTCCTCGGCTTGGGCATCGGTTACGCGATCTTTCCGAAAGCGAGCCCAGAAGGCCTTGTCTCCCCTGCCCTTGAAGAGGGAGTGACGAAGGCCGGCAAGTCCCTGGTCGCCATCGATCCCTCCGAACCGAAAAATCAGACCTGTCCCCTCAATGGCTTGGCTTACACCACCACCGAAAAGAATCTCTGGGAAAGGCGCCGCCCGCTGACGGTCATGATCGAAAATCACCAGGAAGCCCGCCCTCAATCCGGCCTCAGCTCGGCCGATATTGTCTATGAAACCGTCGCCGAAGGCGCGATTACCCGTCTGCTAGCCGTATTTTACTGTGACACCGCCGCTACCGATCTGATTATCGGACCGGTCAGAAGCGCTCGGACTTACTTCCTCGACTGGGCCAGCGAATATGGCAAGTATCCGCTTTATGTCCACGTCGGCGGCGCCAATACCCCCAACAAGGCCAATGCCCTGGGCCAGATCAGAGACTATGGTTGGCAAGGGCTAAACGACCTCAATCAATTTGGCTTAGGGGTCAAGGAATGCTGGCGCGACTATACTCGCGTCGGCCACGAGGTTGCCACCGAACACACCATGTATTGTTCCACCGAAAACCTCTACAAGGCGGCCCAAAAGCGTGGTATTACCAACCTGGACAAAAAGGGCGACTCCTGGACCAAGTTTTTCGTCCCCTGGAAGTTCGGGGAAAAACCTGACGGCAACACCGGCAAACCGGCGGCTACCGTCGATTTTGACTTCTGGAAGGACTATGCTCAGTACCACGTCACCTGGACTTTTGACAGCAACGCCAAGGTTTACAAACGCGTCAACGGCGGCCAGGCCCACAAGGATAGAAATGCCGATAACCAAATTGAAGCCAAAACAGTTATCGTCCAATTCGTCACCGAGACCGGCCCCATTGACGAAGAAAAGCATATGCTCTATGGCACTACCGGTAGCGGCAACGCCCTTGTTTTTAGCCAAGGCCAGGTTTTTTCAGCCACCTGGAGCAAGAAAACCCGGCTCGATCGTACCGTCTATAAAGATAGTAAAGGTAAGGAATTCCAGTTTGTTCCGGGCAAGATCTGGGTCGAGATCCTCTCCAAAGCCAATACCTCCGTCTCCTACCAATAAAGGGTTTGGTTGGTATAAACTATTCTAATGCTTTCTTACGGCTTGGACTTTGGCACGACAAACACCTCTATAAGTATCTTAAAGGATGGCAAACCTTACCTCTTCCCCGTCGACGAAGTGGCTCCTAGTCCTGACGTCATCCGTTCGGCTTTATATTTCTTTCCACGAAAGTTTGTGGTTCACACAAACGTCCCTAAAGAGGCTATCCAAGCTCAAACATTTAAAGCAGATCAGTTTCATTATGAAGGAGAGATAAAAACCATTATTGGAAACAGAGCGGTTCAAGCTTATCTAGATGATAATAAATCCCGCCATTCAGGTATCAAAAGAAAAATTTTCACCGGCAAGATCATTCCCAATATCATCCTCTGGACCAACCCATACAGTGGCAGGGTCTATACCGCCGACGTCCCCGAATACTACGAAGAAATCGATTATGGCACGGGCCGCTTGTTTCACGCATTGAAATCCGCCCTGAAGTCGCCTCTTTTTAAGGGAAATCGCGTTTTCGGCAATTATTATGAGTTAGAGCAACTTATTGGACTCTTACTTAGCCAGATCAAGCGCCGGGCCGATGAAATTTCAGGCGAAAAAATTGACTCTGTTGTGTGCGGCCGGCCGAGATATTTTTCAACTGACCCCCATAAAGATCAGGCAGCCGAAGATCGACTTAGGGCAGCTCTTAACCAAGCTGGTTTCAAAGACATCAAATTTGAGTTTGAGCCGGTTGCAGCAGCGAAGTATTATCTCTCCCGCTTTCCACAGAGAAAACAGAAAGTTTTTGTTTTTGACTTTGGCGGTGGTACTCTCGACACTACCATTATAGAACAGACCGATAAGGGATATCATGTCATCGCCACAGACGGAGTATATATCGGCGGCGACCTTTTGAATTCTGATATTTTCTACCATAAACTTGGCCCGCTCTTTGGGACTAAACTTACTTGGGGAGATCGCCAGATGCCCATGCCCAACCACATTATTGATGATCTGCGTTCTTGGTATGGCATTCCCAATCTAAACAACCAAAGGGACATCGAGTTTCTTACCGGTGATATTCGTTATCAGAATTCAGATCTTCCGGCGGTTGATAGACTTCTCCACTTGATTCGAAAAAACCTCGGTTTTGAGGTTTATGAAGCGATTGAAAAGGCCAAAAAAGACCTGACTTACCAAGATAGATCAAAGATTGAGTTCAAAGACGGCCCAATCGACATCGGACTCGAGATTTCAAAAACGGAGTTTGAAGAATTGATTTCTCCTCGGATTGAAGAAGTCAAAAAAACAGTTCTCCGCACTCTCGAATATGCCAACCTTGAACCGGAGCAGATCGACATTGTTGTTCGCACGGGTGGATCATCTTTAATTCCGGTCTTCGAACAAATGCTTGTTAAGATTTTTGGAGGCGGCAGGGTTACCGAATTCGATCCTTTCACGTCTGTGGTGGCGGGACTATCGATTAGATAATTAAAAGTTGGTGGTAGGCTATTCCGAGTTGTTGCTTTCCGTTAACCCCGTGTTATACTGCAGACAATAGTTGTTCATGTATGGCTAAACTTACCGATTTCATGGTCAGTCGCGTCCGGGCGAAACTCATAAAAATATTCCTTTCCCGTCCGACTGAAATGTATTACGTCCGCGAACTCACCCGCGCCGCCAAAGAAGAGATCAACGCTGTTCGCCGGGAGCTGGCCCGGATGGTGGAGAAGGGCATGGTCAAAAATGAAAAACGCGGCAACCGGCTCTACTACCAATTTCGGCAATCCTATCCCTTTTACGAGCCGCTCCTGGAAATCGTCGTCAAAACCACCTCCCTCGGCAAGGATCTCATTACCAATCGAGGCAAGCTTGGCTTTATCAAATTCGCTTTCCTTTCCGGCAAGTTCATCCGGGGCCTCAAGCGGGGACCCAGCGATGTCGACCTGGTTGTTATCGGCCAGGTCATCTCGCCCCAGCTGGCCATCATCGTCAAAGAATACGAAGAGGCGGCCGGTACCGAGGTGAACTACTCGACCATGACCGAAGAAGAATTTGGCTACCGTCTCTCCCGCAAAGACCCGTTTATTACTGGCATTCTTATTCAACCCCGGGTCATGATCATCGGCGATGACGTCGATATGGTCGTATAGCATATGGTGAGCAGGGTCGAACCATGAACAAACAAAAAATAATCAAAGCGGGCAATTCGCTCGCCATCACCCTGCCATCACGATTGGTCAGGGCTTTGGGGCTCCGCGCTGGCGATCCGGTCACGGTCGGCCAGTCACTTGACCAAACCCAAATCGTCTGTCACTTTGATTCCCCCCGCCAGCTCTCTCTGACCCCGCCCGCCCCTCGGGAAGCCGAACCGCTCCTGGTGGGGAAGTCATAGTACAATTCACTTCATGCGTCAATCGCGCGGCCTTCTCTTTTTCATCTTCAGCCTGGTTCTTTTTTGCCTTTATTTAAACCTCCCTTTTGATTTGCAGTTTTCCCGTAAAATTCTAAACAAAGAATTTGGCTTTAACTTACCCCGACCCCGGATTAATTTTCGCCTCGGCAACTCCGTTTTTAATCGCGACCTCAATTTCAAAAAGGGTCTCGATCTCTCCGGCGGTATGCAGGTCACTCTCCTAGCTGATATGGAGCAAATTGGCCAGCCAAGTCGGACTACCGCTCTGGAGTCCGCCCGCTCGGTCATCAGCCGCCGCGTCGACCTTTATGGTGTCTCCGAGGCCACCGTCAAGACGTCGGTTACGGGCGCTGACTATCGCCTTATAGTCGAACTACCCGGCGTCGACAAACCCCAGGAAGCCCTCGACCTCATTGGTCAAACCGCCAGTTTGGTTTTCGCCACCCCCATCTACCAGGCCGATCCGGCCTCACCGGGAGCAGAGCTCAAACTGGTTACCTTCGTACCCTCCGACCTTACCGGCAAAGATTTGAGCTTAGCCCAGGTGACTTTTGAAACTCAAAACCGCCAACCCGCCGTCTCCATCAAATTCAAAGATTCCGGTCGGGACAAATTTGCCAAGTTAACCAAAGAATTCTTAGGTAAACCGCTCGCCATTCTTCTTGATAACTCGCTTCTTTCTGCCCCCACCGTTCAGTCGGAAATAACTAGCGGCGACGCCATTATCTCCGGTAGTTTTACCCTTGACGAAGCCAAGTTTCTGGCTACCCAACTCAATGCCGGCGCCCTGCCGGTTCCCGTCAAAATTCTTGCCCAAAAGGTCATCTCGGCCACTCTTGGCGAAGACTCGATTCGTCAAAGCGTCCTGGCCGGCGCTATTGGTCTGGCCATCGTCGCCGCCTTTATGATTACTTATTACGGCTGGCTCGGGGTTATTGCCGTCATCGGTCTTTTAGTCTACGGTCTGATTACCGCCACTCTTTATCGCCTCATCCCCGTCACTCTGACTCTGCCCGGCGTCGCCGGTTTCTTGCTTTCCATCGGTATGGCCGTCGACAGCAACATCCTCGTTTTTGAGCGTTATCGGGAAGAAATCCGGGCTGGGCGTTCCTGGCCGGTTAGTCTCGAGCTTTCCTTCGGCCGGGCCTGGAACTCGATCAAAGATGCCAACTTGGCCACCATTATCACCGGTCTGATTCTCTTTAACCCACTCGACTGGTCATTTCTCAATGCTTCGGGGGCAGTCCGCGGCTTCGCCCTGACTCTCCTCCTTGGTATTTTCATTTCCCTCTTTACCGGTATTGTGGTCACCCGAACCCTGCTGCGTTTTTTCTACCATGGCACTAAGCAATCACCAAACCAGCCCCAACAATCATGATCAATTGGATGAAACTTCGCTATCTCTACCTCGCCTTCTCGCTCCTGATCATCATCCCCGGCGTCGTCTCCCTCGCCCGTTACGGCCTCAAACTGAGTATCGACTTCACCGGCGGTTCCGTCCTTACCCTTTCCGACTCAACCATTATTCGTGAGAAAGATATTAGCCAACAACAAGCGGACGAAATGGTTGAGAAACTACGAGAGAAAAACAAAGACCTGAAAATTGTTTCCTTTGAAACCCTCGGCCCGGCCTTAGGTCAGGAAACGATCAAGAAGACCATCTACGCCGTTCTTCTGGCTTCCCTGTTGATCTTGATTCACATTACCCGTGCCTTTAAGCAATTAAAGTTTGGCGTCTGTGCTCTCCTGGCCATGCTTCATGATAGCTTAGTGCTTTTGGGCATCTTTTCCCTTCTCGGTCACTTCGCGGGCATCGAAGTCGATCTTTTATTTGTCACCGCCACCCTGACCGTTCTTTCCTTCTCGGTTCACGATACCATTGTTGTTTACGACCGCATTCGCGAACTCCAAAAACGTCACTCAAATGAGTCTATCAGGCAGCTGGCCAACCAGGCCGTCAGCGAGACCATGATCCGCTCGCTCAATAACTCGCTCACCATCATCTTTATGCTTCTGGCTCTTTTCCTCCTTGGCGGCGTCTCCACCCGCTTTTTTGCCCTGGCTCTCCTTATCGGCACTATTTCCGGCTCCTATTCCTCGCCCTTCACCGCCGTCCCCCTCCTCGTCATCTGGGACGATCTCCGCCACCGCCGTCAATAGTCCCGCTACTGTGCACCTGGGGGGTGAACACTACGCCAGTTCTTTGATCCGGCCGACTAGGTATTCGCGCTTGTTTTTACTCGTGTCTTCCAGCACTTCCTCAAAGAGGATATTGAGGACCCGGCCGATTTTCGGCCCCGGTTTGATGGCGAGAATTTCCATGACGTCGCGGCCGTTAACGGCCATATCGGATACCTCCATCGGCTCAAACAATTGCTCGCCGATTCTTTTTTGAAATTCCATCAATCGCCAACTGGTCGTTTTACTGCCGCCGCCCTTCCGGTCACCGATCCGCAGGTTAATCATATCGTTGATATTTTCCTTCCCCACCCGCCTGATGAAACGACGAATAGCGGCATCGGTCATTTCCGGCTGGTAGGCGAACATATGCCAGCGAACCAGGGTCGTTAATTTGGCCTTTTCCTTGGCTGACAACTTGAGGTCGTCGGCAATTTTCACCGCCATTCTTTCACCGATTACCTCATGGCCATAAAAAGTTGTTGCACTGTGGGTCGCCTGTTCCGTCTGGCATTTCGGGCAACGCAAGTGATCATCGACCAGGTCACTTTGTTTAATCAAAGCGCCGCAATTGACGCAGTGATATCTCTTTGTTGCCGGCTTGCCGATGTCATGAAGCAGGGTAGCCAGTCGAACCAGGGGGTCGCGGCTGGGGCAGCCGGCCAGACTTTCAAGCATGTGGTCGAGGACATCCAGAGTGTGGTGCCCGGTCTGGTCCACTCCCCGGGCCGCCAAGACCTCAGGGATAATGTGTTCCATCAGGCCGGTCGAGATCAACAGGCGTACGCCATCGGCCGGATAGTCACTGCCGATTATTTTCAGCAGTTCGTCGCGCACCCTCTCCCGGCTAATGTTGGCCAATAACTGGGCCTTTTTTCCGATTGCCGCCAAAGTTTTTTCTTCGATCCGAAATGACAGCGTCGCCGCCAGCCGAATTGCCCGCATCATCCGCAAAGCGTCTTCGCCGAATCGCGCTTCGGGATCGCCAACCGTCCGAATAACCCCTTCCTCAAAATCGGCCAGTCCATCAACCAGATCGATCAGTTCATGGTTGCTCATCACCACTGCGCTGATCGTGAACTCCCGGCGGGTGACGTCCTCCTCCAGCGTCCTCCCCCAGGCAATCTGGTCCGGATGGCGAAAGTCAGAGTAGCCTTTTTCCGACCGATAGGTCGTTATTTCATAGACTTCATCGCCAATCGCCATGCCGACCGTCCCGAAATCGTTTTCGTAATACGGCTCGTACTCGGCGGTGATTTTCTGTATCTCCTCCGGCGTCGCGTCGGTGGTCAGGTCGCAATTGACCGGCATTTTAGCGATCAGGATATTTCTTACCCCGCCTCCTACCAGATAAATTTCTTTACCGGCATCAGTAAAAAGTTGGAAAATATGAACCAACTCTTTCGGGAAAAGAGCCTTTTCGTCCGCTAATAATTTGCGCCTCACTTCCATAGGCCTATCTTAACATTTACAATATAGGCATGTCCTACTCTGATTTGCTTGATGCGATCAAGCAAAATCAAATCAATGTCGACGAAAAACGTCTCCAAACGGTCTATGATTTTGCCGCCGCCGCTCATCAGGGACAGGTGCGTAAGAGCGGCGACCCCTACATCAGTCATCCGTTGGCCGCCGCCGAAATTCTCGCCGGTTGGCGCCAGCCTCAACCAGTCCTCGAAGCCGCTCTGCTTCACGACGTCGTTGAGGACACCTCCCGCTCCCTCGAGGAAATCGAGCGTCTTTTTGGCCCCGAAATTGCCTTTTTGGTCGGCGGGGTGACGAAAATCGGCCGGGTGAAATTGCGCGGCAGTACCGACACCGTTTTTGTCGAGAATTTGCGCAAGATGTTTGTGGCCATGGCCCGCGATATTCGGGTCGTCCTGATCCGTCTGGCCGACCGACTTCACAATATGCAAACCCTTGCTGCCGTTCCTCTGTCAAAACAGAAGCAAATCGCTCGGGAGACACTTGAAATTTACTCACCACTGGCGGAAAGGCTTGGCATGGGTCAGCTGAAAGGGGATTTAGAGGATTTAGCTTTTCCTTTTTTGTACCCCAATGAGTATGAGCGACTTACGAAAGAAGCCGAAACCCGCATCAGGGTAGCAGAAAAAACCACCACCAAAGCAATTCAATCAATTAAAGAACTGCTCGCCGCCAACGACATCACCGCCGAAGTTCACGGCCGTCATAAACGGAAATACAGTCTCTACCGGAAGCTCAATCGCCCCGGCATTGATGGTGACTGGAGCAAAATCCATGACCTCGTCGCCCTCCGGATCATTACCGCCACCAAACGCGACTGTTATGCCGCCCTCGGCCTCGTCCACGGCCTATGGCAGCCAGCCCCCGCTTTGGGCATTAGTGACTTTATCGCTCAGCCCAAACCTAACGGCTATCAGTCCATCCACACCAAGGTTTTCGACCACAAGGGCAACATCATCGAAGTCCAGATCAGGACACGGGAAATGCATGAAGAGGCCGAATACGGCGCCGCCGCCCACACCCATTATTCTGCCGCCAAAGAGACGGGTGCTTCTGACGAAAAATTAGAAAAGGGTCTTGCCTTCACTGTCAAAGAGAAAATCGATTGGATCCGGGAGCTGGCCAACTGGCAAAAAGAGACCGAAAGCAACGAGGATTATGTTAACGGCTTGAAACTGGACGCCCTGTCGGAACGCATCTACGTTTTTTCACCCCACGGCGACGTTTACGATCTGCCCAAAGACGCCACTCCGGTCGATTTCGCTTTTGCTGTCCACAGCGATCTTGGCAACCATATCCAAGGGGCGAAGGTCAATCAGAAAATTGTTCCTCTAAATTACCAACTTAAAAGCGGCGACCTGGTCGAGATCATCAAGTCGAAAGGAAAACACCTCCCCAATCGCGGTTGGTTACCCTTCGTCAAGACCAGCAAAGCTCGAAGTAAGATCACGAAACTCAACCGTCTTTCTTGATGTAAAATACCAATATGCAACGCACGCTCATAGCCGAAACAGTTAACCAAGTTGGCCAAACCGTTACCATCAAAGGCTGGGTCAATACCCGCCGCGACCATGGCAAAATCGTTTTTATTGACCTCCGTGATCGGACCGGAGTCGTTCAGGTTGTCTGCACCGAAGCGGCCAATGATCTGCGCTCGGAATATGTCGTCTCCGTCACCGGAATAGTCAAAGCCCGGCCGGAGAAGTTGATCAACAAAAATTTACCGACCGGAGCAGTCGAGATTGCAGCGCAGGCAATAGAAATAATCAGCCCAGCCGAAGAACTGCCTTTTGACATGGGCAAAGCAGTCCTGGACGTTGAGCTCCCCACCCTGTTGGACTATCGCGCTCTAACCCTCAGACACCCCCGGGTTCAGGCTATCTTCAAAGTCCAGGAGGTGGTAATTGATAGTTTCCGTGAAGCCCTCAAAGCCAAGGATTTCATGGAATTCCAGGCCCCCTGTATTACTCCGGCAGTTGCCGAAGGAGGAGCAGAGGTATTTCGTGTCAAATACTTTGAACACGAAGCCTACCTCAGCCAAAGTCCACAGCTATACAAATCGCTATTGGTGGGAGATTTTGAACGGGTTTTTAGTGTCAACAAAATTTTCCGCGCTGAACCCAGCGTTACCACCCGCCATCTGACCGAAGTAGTCAGTCTGGATGCCGAATTTGGTTTTATCGAGTCCTGGCTCGATGTCCTAGAAATGCAGGAATATGTCGTCAGGTTTATCTTTGGGCAGGTCGAGAAAAAATGCGCCAAAGAATTAGAATTGTACGCTGCCACTCTGCCGAAATTGGCCGACAAAATTCCCCTTATCAAGCTCCGAGATGCCCAGGAAATAATTTACAAACGTACCGGGCGAGATTGTCGTCAAGAAAAGGATTTATCTCCGGAGGACGAAAGAGAAATCTGCCGCTGGTCTTTGCAAGAGCGTGGTTCGGACTTAGTCTTCGTTTCCCATTTTATTACCAAAGAGAAGCCATTTTATATCTGTCCTGATCCCGAGGATCCCACTTACGTTCTTAGTGTCGATTTGATTGGCAGGGGAGTAGAGTGGTCAAGTGGAGGACAACGCCTGAATGATTACCAACAGATATTAAAAAATGCCAAAGACTGGGGAGTAAAAGAAGAAGACGTGGAATTATATTTACAATCTTTTCGTTACGGAGTCCCCCCTCTTGGAGGATTTGCTCTCGGCGCCGAGCGGATGACCATGCATATTCTCGGGCTAAAGAATGTCCGTGAAGCTTCACTCTTTCCCCGCGATATGGAGCGCATCGACGTCCGCCTCTCCACCATCGAGGAGAAATAGGTTTCTGCTAAGATTAAGTTCATGAAAGTGAGTCCTTCTCCCCTCAAGTTTTTTAATTTTCTCGCCTTTTTGTCATTGGTTGTTGTTTTTGTTTTTCTCCCCACTATCCCCGGAAAAGAAGAACCAACCGTCAAGTCGGCCACCACCGCCAATCTTCTTTTGCCCCAGCCAAAACCCGGGTCGGTTGCCGCTCCATCGGTCTCTGCCCAAGCCGTTTACATTTTTGACCCCGATTCCGGCACCACCATCTACGAAAAAAATAGCGCTGACCGTTTATATCCCGCCAGCACCACCAAACTGATGACCGCCCTGATCGCTCTCAAGATCTACGAACTTGATCAAGTTCTGACCGTCAAGACGGCGGCCAACGCCACCGGGCAAACGATGGATCTCGCCAGAGGCGACCAGTTGACGGTCGAAAACCTGCTCTACGGCCTGCTGGTTGACTCGGGCAATGACGCCGCTGTTGCTTTGGCGGAAAACTACTGCGCCCCGCAAAGCCCTCAGGGCGGCGTGGGGTCCTGCGGCTACAGCCAATTTATCGCCAAGATGAACGAAGAGGCGAAAAGGCTGGGACTCAGCGGTACCCATTTTGCCAACGTCACCGGTTTTGAGAATCCCGACCACTACACCACCGCCCGCGACCTGACGCTTATTGCTCGCGAGGCGATAAACAATGCCGTCATTAGAAAAATTGTTTCGACCAAAGAGGTTGTCTTTTATGACATTACCGCTAAAAAAAGATTTGCCTTCGAGTCCACCAATAAACTTTTGAGCCTCCCCGGGGTCCGCGGCCTAAAAACCGGTTGGACGCCGGCCTCGGGTGAATGTCTGGTTACTCTCGTTACCCGGGATGGTAAAAGCATTCTCCTCACCGTCCTCAATTCGGTCGACCGCTTCGGCGAATCGGAAAAGCTGATCAACTGGGTCTACGACAATTTTGACTGGAAAACAATCTAGCTCTGACACCGTGACACCGTGACACCGTTACTTCCTAATGACACTGTCGGATACCGCGCTGACATAACCGACAAAACCGCGGTCGCCCAAGAAAAGGTAGATTGGCATGGCGTAGCTTTGCGAGGGCGAATCATAATAGCCCAGCAGTATTCTTCTGATCGTGATATTGCCCGTCTTCGGACCCTTGTCCGTTACCAAGCCGCCGCCGTTGCTGAATTCCTGCCAGGCCACCTCACCGGTTTTAATCGGGTAAGTTCCCATCTTCGCATAGTCGACGCTGGTGTAGTTATAGTCCAGGCCAATAATTTTGTCGGCCTGATCTCTCGAACCGGAGACAATTGCCCGTACCAAACCGTAATCCGGTTCGGGTCGGTAGAAGGGGTAGCTGGCGAGAACCTTCTTGGTTTCCGCCTCAATTTCTTCATAATTATTTCTGAAAAAATCTATTTGGACAAAGTCCGCTTCCGAGAGAGAAATTGTCGGCGTCAATTGTCCGCCCACCGCCGCCAGGTAGGTTGCCTTTTGTTCTTGATCAATATCACCCCCGAGCAGGCCGCCCTTGCGCAGGTAATTGTTAATGTCCGTAATCACCTGCCGATCCGAAGTAAAACTGGACAACGCCAACAAAGCCGGATTGGCCTGCCAGACCCTGGTCAGCTTAAAGTGACCGGAAACAATATCCATATTCAGTCGGGATGAGAGTTGGTCTTGGTTGGTCCAGATGTACTTGGTTTCCGTCGGCTGGTCCGGCTGAAAGAGGAATCCAAGCGCCCGGGCGGTTTCGATCGCCCTATCGGCATCGAGAAAGCCGCTCCTTTTGGTCGGGGCATAAAAGACTTTCATCCGGTCGGGAAACTCGGGAATCGCGCCGGTTGGCAGTTCCAGAGTTAGTTTTGGCCGCCCGGTTTCTTTAGGAAAGGCAATCGCAGGCAGCAACCCGAAATCCATCGTTGGCGCTGGCGGGGCGGGTGGGTTTAATGCTTGGTAATATCTGATTGCCGCGCCGCCTATAAACCACAACAGCGTAATCGCCACAAAAGCAATTGCGCCATACTTAATGGCCTTTCTCGATACGACTGCCGTCTCGGTTAATGTCGCCATTCTTAAGTTCAAGTATACTATTCTTCAGTATGAGTCAGACTACAGTTCGTACCCGTTACGCCCCCAGCCCGACCGGCATCCCCCACATCGGTAATACCCGGACCGCTCTCTACGCCTTTTTGCTGGCCCGCAAATATGGCGGCAAATTCATTCTCCGCATTGAAGACACCGACCAAAAGCGGACCGTTCCCGGATCATTAGAAAAAATTTATGAAATTCAAAAATTCCTTGGCCTGACTCCCGACGAGGATCCCCAAAAAGGCGGACTATTTGGCCCCTACATCCAGACCCAAAGGCGCCAAATATATCAAAAATACGTCCAAGAGCTTGTCGCCAAGGGAGTCGCCTACGAAGATGAGGGCGCAATCCGTATCAAAATGCCAAAAGAGGGTTACACCACCTGGCACGATCTGGTTGCTGGAAAAATTTCTATCCCCAACAAAGAGGTGGATGACAAAGTTCTTTTAAAAAGCGATGGCGTTCCCACTTACCATCTGGCCGCCATGATTGACGATCACCTGATGGAAATAAGCCATATTATCCGCGGGGTTGAATACATCGTCTCGACTCCGGTTCACCTGAAAATCTACGAAGCTCTCGGTTGGGAATTCCCCCACATTGCTCACGTGCCGCTCCTTCTCGGGCCGGACCGGACGAAATTATCAAAACGCCACGGCGCCAAGTCGGTCCTTGAATACCGGGACGAGGGCTATCTGCCCGAGGCGATCAATAACTTTCTTTTTTACCTGGGCTTTTCTTACCAGGACAACTCGGCTCTTCTTTCCCTCGCCGACATGGCGAAAATCTTTGACGAGAACAAGATCCAGAAACAAAATGCCATTTTTGATATCCAAAAACTAAATCACTTCAACAAAGCCTGGATCAAACGTCTTTCGGACGAAGACTTATTGGAAAGAATTAAACCATTTTTGAAACATCAGGTCGCCGACGACACTCTTACGAAGATTCTCCCCCTAGTCAAAGAGCGCATCACCAAATTGGACGAACTGGACCAATTCATCACCTTCTTCTTTGACCGCCCGGAACCGCAAGTTCAAACCGACCAGACCAAAAAATATCTGGCCGACGCCCTCTCCGTTTTGGAAAAAAACGCTTGGACCAAGGAAGCCATCGAAAGCGCTCTGGCCAATTCCGCCAATGAGAAAGGCTGGCACCGGGGCGACTATTTCATGGCTCTTCGCTTGGCCATTACCGGCAGTCGCGTCACTCCGCCCTTGACCGAATCAATGTTAATTATTGGTCAAGATGAAATCCTGGCCCGCCTAAAACAGAACTTAGCTTAATATGGATACCCCGGCCCTGGCCAGTTCTGCTCTCGGCGCTCTCCAAAGGAGAAAAGAGCTCCTTAACCAAAAACTTTTAAAACACAAAGCCGCCCGCAGTTTTTTTGGCAAGGCCTCCCTGATCGCCTACGACTTACGGCAGAAATCCACCCGTCTTCTCGCCGGCGCCGGTCTAACCGGGGCCCTTTTACTCTCTCCGATGGCCCTGCCTGCGTTGACCGGGCAAACGACCCGGGTAGTCAAAACCGAGACCACGGCCGCCGTCCTCATGCGCACCCTCGCCCCCATCACCCCCCATACCCCGGCCAAACTCGAAGAAGATCAAGCCAAAAAAATCGAATCTGCCATTTACGCCGCAACCGGTCTTCCCGCCAAAATGGTCCTAGAAGGCCAACAGCTCAATCACCAGGTCGGCTACATCGGTTACGAACAGCATTTACGCCGTTTTCCCGGTGATACCCTTCTTGAGCACGATGACGAGCAGATTGCCGGTATCGCTCCGGGCCTGGGAGCCTGGGGTTACTTCACCAGAAGCAAAAGCGAATTCACCACCCAGGATTACCTGCGGGAAAAATGGTATTCGGTTGCCCAAACTCTCTATCTGCCCAACTGGAATACCGACTTTGTTCACCTGCGCGATTGGTACAAATATCGAAAGATTCTGGTCGTCAACCCGGCCAACGGCACCGCCGTCGTCACTGTTTTGGGCGATGCCGGCCCGGCCAAATGGACCGGCAAACAATTCGGCGGTTCCCCCGAAACGATGAAAGCCCTCAATCTGCACAAAGGGCCGCGCAAGGGCCTGGTGCTATTCTTATTCTTAGACGACCCGGAGAACCTCATCCCCCTGGGCCCGGTTACCCACGCCATCACCCCCGAGGTGGCCCGAAGGGATTCCTCGGGGGTGTCTGTTATTCAACACAAAATAAACCCATGAGCATCCTCTTCTACGACCACCTGGTCGACAAAACCGAAGTCCTGCTTTTTATCGATCACCTGCCCGAGCCGGAGAATCACAAGGGCAAGTTGAGACAGTTGGTGGATGACATTATTCACCAGGGCCTGATTGAATACATCCTCCAGAAACTCCATCCCCACCAGCACCACACCTTTCTAACCAGGCTCGAGGCCGCCCCCTACGACCCCGAACTTCTAAGTTATTTAAAGGACCACATCTCCCCCGAGTTTGAAAGCGAGCTCCAAAAAGAAGCCGCGAAACTAATCAGTATCATCAAAAAAGACCTCTCCACGCCTCTTTGAGGTAAAATAGAGCCTGTATTGCCGGATCGTCTAAAGGCAGGACAACAGGCTCTGAACTTGTTTATCTAGGTTCGATTCCTAGTCCGGCAGCCAACTTGGACACTGCAAGGTGTCCGTACTCTCTAAATGGACTCATACATCCTTCAAAAACCCTTATATTTTCTCTCAAGATTCGAACCGTGACGATTACCCGAATAGCTGGAGGTTGAGCCTGTGGTGGGAAAAATATCGATTCCCTAGGAAAAATGTATACTTGCAACTTGAGTTTGCCTCCAGTTATTGAACCCAACCCCTCATTTTATAGTGCCTCAACCTCGATTTGTACATCCTGGATAGTACGGGTGTTAACTCGTCATGATAATCGTAGATAATTCTGTTTTGGTTTCCTCTCTCGATTCTGCCAACGTATTGGATTAATTTACCTTCAAAAGAAAATGGATAGGCCAAAACAAGAGCGTCGAGAATCGGTAGGTCAAAACCTTCTCCCAATAGTTGACCTGTGGCTATTAGAATTTGGAAATTACCTTGCTGGATGGAAACCATCTTTTCTCGTCTGGATTTTACCGAATCATCACCAGTGAGGGTAATAATTTCGGCTTTCCCTCGTAGGTAGAGTGATAAAACATCTACATGGTCTTTTCTTTCGGTGAGAATAATAGTTTTTTTGCCTTGTTTTACGAGCCCTAGAATATCTGAAACAATTTGTAGATTTCGGGTGTCGTTAAAAATGACTAGTTTTGACAATAAATCGTATTGATCGACTCTGGGAGTAAAGGGAATATTTAGAGCAGTCGATCTAATTACTAGTTTTGTTTTTGGTTGAGAGTCACCTACTCCTGAGAATAGAGCACCACTTACTGTGGGTTTTTGATCTAGAATGGCAACGATCGGACCAATATAGTGAAAGATAAGGGATTCGTCGTGATATTTTCGCTGTGGCGTAGCTGTGAGGCCATAAATATATTTGGGATTAAATTGAACAATGACTTCTCTAAAAGTGGTGGCTGGAATATGGTGGCACTCGTCGATTACAATAGTGCCGACTTTGCTGGCGATATCGGCTATCTCTGATTCATTTAATCTAGTTAGGGTCTGCATCATGGCCACAGTGATTTGCTTGCCAAGTTTCTTTTTGAAGCCACTAAATTGACCAATTTCTTTCTTGGGTACTCCCAAGAATTGGGTAATTCTCTCTTTCCATTGAGAGAGTAGCTGGGCACGGTGAACTAAGATTAGGGCTGATA
The DNA here is from genome assembly GCA_038062695.1 of Patescibacteria group bacterium. Classification (GTDB taxonomy): domain Bacteria; phylum Patescibacteriota; class Microgenomatia; order UBA1400; family MFAQ01; genus 2-01-FULL-50-23. Next base: position 25,691 of record JBBTWQ010000041.1, read on the forward strand.
AGCTTTGTTTTTCGATTAGTGATAATCCGATGACTGTTTTGCCTCCTCCTGGAGGAGCGACAATCACGCCACTATCGTGATTTAGTGATTTATCGATAATTTCTTGCTGATAGTCATAGGCTTCGATTTTCGATTTGAACGTAGTTTTTGGCAGATTTAGACGATCATCTTCTAGAACGTAATCAATGTTTTTTAAGTGACAGTATCCTAATAACTGTGTTAAGAACCCACGGGGAAGGGATATCTGATCGGCTGATTCTTGAATGAGTTTGAAAAATCTTTCGGTTTTGTAAGTTGACAACCCCATTCTTTCTTTGATGACAAAACCAGGGTTGAGGAAATTAAGTTCTTTTTTGAGAAAGCTGGATAGCTCTGGAGCCAGGTCGGTTTTGGCGATGGAAATCATTTTTCCAAGATGAATGTTTAGTTTCCCGTTCTTCTTTCTGGTTATTCCCGACTTGCCTTTCAACAACTTGGTGTGCAACTTGTCGAGTTGTTTGAATGTAACTCTAGAAATACTTTTCAGATATCTCCACTGATCAGGATATGGTTCGAGAGTTTCAGGATCAACAAAAACACTTTTCCCCAATGGAATCAACGTTCCTTGTAACGGTAGAGCAATTAAATTTCCCAAACCACCTTCCTCAAGAAAATCTTGATTTGGAAACATCCGATCGTAGCTATTTTCTTCTTGAGTTGAAAACTCAAAGGCCTGATCTAAAATTGTTTTTATGATTGTTCTGGCTTTAACTGCTGGATACCAGTCGGCAAAAAGGATCCAAACATGAGCACCATTGCCAGAACGAGAGATCTCCAAACAAGGGACAAGACCATACTTTTGGGATTTCGCAACAAAGGCTGGAGCATCTGTTCTCCAGCTAGATTTATCAAAATCAACGACGAGCAAATGACAATTCCCGTCAGCTCGTAGAGGATACATTCCAAGAGAATCTCTACCCTCTAAATGATTATTAATTGCTTCCATCGTTAATGGCAGAGTTGTTTTGTTGGCGAAACTGGCCATTGTGCCGCCTTTTTTCTTGTGCCCCAGAAATTCTGGCCAAGAAAATTGATAGGCTGGAGAATAACCACTTTTATCATTCTTTTCCCAACGTCTGGCGTAGACATCTCTTCTGCCAGTAAAGATCTCCATAAAAAGCTGGATTTGTCCGGTAGAAATCATGGTGTGAATGATACCCCACGAGACTGATCATAAGTAATGGCAACCGCGACGATATGCTCACAAATGCAATCGTAGCTGTATGTCACACAGGTACATGAATAGGCTGGTGACCCAATTTTGGCAAAACCAATCGTGACTGGATAGTCACTTTTTGAGTGAACCATGGCACGGCAGCCGTTATTGAAACTTTGCAATAATTCCACCCGTTTGTTGTTTGCCAAATTTTTACCTTCTAAGTAAATGTTCTCAACCAAATCAGAATAAATAACCGACAAGTAAGAGAAGGCCATAATTCAAAAATGTTTTTACTTGAAATAAGTATTGAGAGCAAACTTGTACTGGTCAGTAATGATTTGCTTGAGATAGTACAAACTATTTTGTTCGTAGAAGAGAACTAGAGCTTTTTTATAAAAAGTCTCATCGACACTTCGGTAGGATAACGGGTAATAGTCGTGAGCCAACAAAACAGCATTGGCAAGCATACGGGCAGTTCTTTTATTTCCATCCGCAAAGGGTTGGATATAGGAAATCATAGCAATTGTAATCAGAGCTTTCTCTGGGGGGTAGGTTGCTTTATTGAGGCGAGTTACGAATTTATCCACAGCTTCCTGAATTTGCCACTGGTTGTCGAGTGGATGATAAGTAGTTCCTGTAATGCCAACAGCCTGTTTTCTTATACCGGTCGTCACGTTCAAGTCCCCGATTAAGATGTTGTGAAGTTGAGTAATCTGGGAAAGGGTAATGTTTTTATAGTCATTTTTGTTGGCCAGTATAGTTTCAAAGGCGATTTTATGATTTAAGATCATAACAGCCTCTTCCCTTGGGTGTCCTTCTGCTTCGATCTTTTGCTTGATTAAGGTTTCGGTATCAAGTAGGGAATAGGTATTGCCCTCTATTTTTGAGGACTTCCAAGAAAGTTCGATAATAAATCTCTCGACCTCCTTCAAATAAATGTCTTTATTGGCAGCTTTTGACTCTTTATCAAAATTTTTGTAGATTTTATTTAGTTCAGATTGTTCCGCTGGTGTATACAGACCAGATAGATCTCCAAAAATATCTGAATTAAATGACTTTTTGACAAATTCCCTTTGATCCGGGTCAATCACAAAATATTTATCTAAATCAAAATATCTCAGAAGTTTGTTCGAGTTTATTCCAGAATATTTGGTGTTTCTGCCTTCACCGTGGACAACAACCATTCCCATTTTTAGCAAATGCGCCAAGTCCCTAGCGATTGTGGGAGTGGAGGCTAGATAATCTATACCGAGCCTAGATCTAACTTCGAGCCTAGAAAGACCGTTCGACTTGTTTATTAGCTCGAGAATTTGTATTTGGCGAGGATTTATCGTATCATTCATGTACACTAATCGTATCAAAATGATACGAATAGGTCAAGTCCTCGTTCTCCTGGAAACTGAAGCTAGGGAGAGAGTCTTTTTGTGGCAACCAACTTGGACATGGCCAACTGACCGTACTCTCTAAATAGATTGAAATAGCCTACTAAAACCTCTTTTAATTTGCTCAAGATTCGAACCGACTAAATTCCCCAAAATACTCTCGAGATCTGAGGTGTCCTTTATCCTCAAGTAATTGATCCCGCAATGTCCAATTGCCCCATTTTTATCCTCGCTGTCATCTATAAGGACACACTCTTGTGGCAAGAGATTATTGGCTTTAAGGTATTGACTGAAGAACAAGCTTTCTCCATTTTCATCAAAATCACCCTTTAAAGCCCTAATGAGGCCCTTTACGAAAATCCTGAAAGTAAACTTTGGGTAAGACCGGCTAAAATGTTTTTAGAAAAAGTAGAGATTAAAGGTAGAAAAGTTTCGCGCTTCAAATTTGTTGGAGAATAACACAACGTATCCATTTATTTAAAGCAAATTGAGAGAAGTACGGCGTCGTGTACGCTGCCTCTTTTTGACATATTAGGGTCGGGTATTTGGACGCCGTTTTCGATAACAAAGTTATGCTCAACAAGCTTTGTATCAACCGCGGCCCGATCATAAGAGCTTGAATCTTCCAATGACCCGGCTCTCATCTTCATCACTTTTTCGAGAGCACTTCCAGGTGTGATATTGGTAAAACGAAATGATATCGGCGCACCCAGTTGCTCAACCGTATAATACGTGACGTGGTTTACGAGAGTACCCTCGATTCCCGTCTCGGAATCTCCCTCCAATTTTTGGTCACCCGTTTGGTAGCAATTTCTATACGTCAGAAGACGTTTGAAATATGCTGGATTCATTCCCAAGTTATTGTCCAGAAAGTTAAGAACAAAAAATCCAACCACGGTTAATAAGACCAATAACATCATGATTGGGAAAAATTTCTTCACTTTCTATAAATATTTCTTAACTACCTCGATATATCTATTATCCCCCTGACTAGCTCGGTAATACCAATACTCGAACCCCCACAGAAGAATTTCAGTTACCCCTATAGATGATGCTCTTTTTAGATTACTTTCCAAAAGTTCAGGCGAGATGCTTTTAGGGTTTTCCGATAGATATCTTTCCATACCCATTTCCCATGGTTCTGCCTGGAGCTCTGCAATAATCACCGGTATGGGAGATTTCTCAACAAATGCTCGCAAGCGATCATGACTTATTCTTGGTCCGGAGGTAGTATATGATTTTCCACTACCCCGGTAATAAAGGTCCAAACCAACCACGTCTGCCAGCGACAATATTTTAGGGGCCAACCCCCTTGTTTCCAAAGTCTTACCCCAAAGAGTCAGAAGAATTGGCCGACTATCAAGGCTTCTCACCAATTCAACCTCTTCTTTAAGAAAATCAAAAGGAAACGCTAAATTTTCCGAACCAGTCGGATCAAGCGGTTCATTTTCGACTTGCCAATGGGTGATGCATTTAAATCTTTTTAAAGCTCCTACACATTCTTTTGTAAACAACAGGGTTCTTTTTCTTGCTTCCGGACTACCTAAGTTTTTCTCTGCCAAATATGTTGGCCAGTAAAATTCTGGATATCGGGGCGACTTTACTCCTACGTTCATGATCACCGGCTGTCCTACTCTTTCGCACCGACCCAATAGACCTTCCAAGACAGAAAAATCGTACACCCCCGGTTCTCTTTCTACCTCCGGCCAATAACTGCCAAATCTAATGTGTGAAAAACCAAAACCCAAAGCCAGTTCCAAAGCGTCGTTAACGGTGATTGGGGGATTATCAGGAGGTTTGACACAATCGAGGTAATTTAAATGAGTATGACTAAACGTAATCCCGAAACGAGCAAAAGACATTTCTTTTGTCATAAAAATATTTTACAGTAATTTTTCAATAACCTCGGCATAGACTACTTCTATTGATCCCGTCGCGTCGACATGGACCAACCTCCAGTTCGGCTGATTTCCAATAATGCTGGCCCTCTCTCCCAGGTGGTCGAAATATTTTGAAAGACGGGCTAAGATCCCCTCGATGGTGTCATCATTTCTATTCCGTCCCGTCTCACCCATCAGTCGTTCGAAACTCATCCAGCCCGGGATACGCAGGTGAACTACACTAATCGGTAAGTTTAGGTTGGCTTTGGCCAACATCGCGGCGAAATCCTGGGTTTCCTCGAGAGTTCGCAGTCCCCCGTCGAGAACCAAACCGTCGGCAACGTCATTTTGGCTAAAACGATGGACCAGAATTTTCAGTAAGGTCGCCCCGTCAAGATACGCGTGATTGGCAAACATATTGCGGCATTCATCACCGAGCGACCCCCTATCATTTTCAGCCAGGTCGCGGATAATGTCCCCGGTGGTAACGTAAGGT
>JBBTWQ010000041.1:30746-35737 GCA_038062695.1 Patescibacteria group bacterium
CCCCCTATCATTTTCAGCCAGGTCGCGGATAATGTCCCCGGTGGTAACGTAAGGTTTACCGGACTCACCAGCCAGTCGTCGCGCCACCGTCGTCTTGCCCGAGCCTTCCGGGCCAATAAAAACTACAATTTCTCTTTCAACCACGAAAGAATACTAGCACTTAGTAGGCGGCAATGGCGACACCAAAAGTATTTTGGGAGCAACCAATACGATCATAACGAATTTTCAGCAATAATTTCCGCATATCTTCGTCCGCTATCTTTAATGGTTCTTTTTAGTGTATCGTAATCAACGTAGACAATTCCAAATCTTTTTGAATTTCCTTCAGCCCATTCCCAGTTGTCCATCAAGGACCACACAAAATAACCTCGAACGGGAATACCGTCTGCAATTGCTCTCAGAACTGCTCCGAGGTGTTGTTCAATATATAATGTTCTTTTTGGATCACGTACGCGACCATCTGCATCTACAGTATCCTGATATGCTGCACCATTTTCGGTGATGTAAATTGCAGGAATTTGATATTCTTCCTTTAATCTTTTCAGGGCATCATAAAGACTATTTGGATATACCATCCACATCCAGCCCATGTCGGTATGTCCTACATCAGGTAGGGTAACATGGTCGCTCCTTAGTATTCCGTTTCCTTGGCCTTCCTTTATGAATTGAGGAAAATAATAATTTACACCCAGATAATCTGTTTTGGCAGTAATTATTTTCATATCATTTTCTTCCACTCGGGGAACAGCATTTCCATAGAGAGTAAGCATATCTGGTGGGTAGCCTTTTCCAAAGAGTGGATCGAGAAACCATCGATTGCTGTATCCATCAAACCGCAGGGATGCTTGATAATTTTCTTCTTTTCCATCCGCGGGGTATATTGGTTGAAAATTATGCACGATGCCTACTTCAGAATCTTTACTATTTTCCCGAATAATGGGAACAGCCATCCCGTGAGCAAGTAGGATGTGGTGGGCTGTTTGTAGTCCTTCTGACAAACTTTTTCTTCCCGGAGCGTGTGCTCCTAGATAGTATCCGAGAATTGAACTACACCATGGCTCATTGATAGTAATCCAATGTTTGACTCGATCACCAAGTGCCCGTGTAACAACGTCTACATATTTGGTAAATGCATAAGCAGTTTCTCTGGATGGCCATCCGCCCTTGTCTTCAAGTACTTGTGGTAAATCCCAGTGATACAACGTGATCCACGAAGTAATTCCTGCTTTCAATAATGCATCGACCAGCCTTTCATAAAATTCAATTCCTTGTTTTTCTATTCTCCCAGTTCCTTCAGGAAAAATACGTGGCCATGCAATAGAAAATCTATAGTTTTTTATTCCCAGTTCCTTCATGTTTGCAATGTCTTTTTTGTAGAGATGGTAATGATCGTCTGCGACATTAGGTGTAGTACCATCCTTAATGTTTCCTGCAATACCAGCGAAAGTATTCCAAATCGATTCGCCGCCTCCGGCCGCTCTTGGATAACCTTCTATTTGAGGCGCTGCTGTTGCAACTCCCCATTTAAAATCATTGGGATATTTGACGTTACCGACTGGGCCATATTCATGACTCATGTGAGTATTTTATCAATTTTATAACGGCCAATCTAATACGCGGCAATGGCGACACCAAAAGTATTTTGGGCGTAGACACAGCCCCAGACGTACTCGCCCCCGGCCATCAAGGCCCGGTGGCCCAAGGTGTGTTCCCAGGCGTTTACTGCTTCGAGGGGCGTCGGGTAACCGACAATCAGAAACTCCGAGATATTATATTTTTCCCTGATCCACTTCAGATCTTCACGGTTTAGCAAAGGATCAAATCCGGCGTGGCCGTCCAGCTTGCCAAGTTCCAGTAATTGGTTCAATCTGATCGACGCAATCGTACAGAGTTCATCTTTCCGCGACAAGGGATTGACCCCTGACTCTACCCGCCGTTTATTGACCGCCTCCCACAACTCTGGTCCGCCCCAGTTTACCTGCGGGTAACCTCCCGCCCCCGTTTTTTCTGTCGGGGCACTCGCCTGCCTGCCCAGGATGATCATTACGTTCCAGCCCAGCCCAACCTGTTCGATCGCCATCCCCACGTCCCGAAACCGGCTATCGCCTAGTATCTTGTCAGTAATCTTTGTTTCGCCATTTATGTTTTCGACGTACAAGTCACCGATAACGCTATAGCTGTAGCCATTGTTTTTGGCCGCGTTGGCCAGCGTCACTCCGGTTTTCTCGCCGCCAAAGTCACTATCGATTCTAATTACCCGCAGTCGCGACAAGGCCGCCTTACCCAGCTTTTCATTTCTTTTTAAAGCCAGCATTTTGTTTTCGGTCCGGTAGGTATTGATTTGGCCGAGGACATCTTCTGCGCTTACGCTTTTTGGGATAATGGCGGACGGACTCGGCAGTTCCGAGGCAAACTTATTAACCAAATCTGGCCATTTAGCCAAAGTCAAAACCAAAACTAAAACTAGAATTAAAACCAACCACCGTCTTAGATTAAATCCGCGCCGGTTATTTGCCATCAGCTCCCATTTTACAGATCTTATCGCCGTCTTTCCCGAGGTTTACAATTAAGTCGAGGCGGCTTTTTTTCGGACCAAATCGATTGGCGGAAATCTCAGAACGGCCGCTAAGCCGTTAGAAACCAAACTTTCTTCTCATTTGTTCAATTTGTTCGCGCCGGACCTTCAACGCCTCATCGCTCTTGGCGATTTCTTCCGCCATGGCCAGATATTTTTTTGCCTCATCAATCTTGCCGTTTTTGTGCATCCCTTGCGCCAATCTCATGTAGCCCCCGCTTTTCCAAACCTTAAATTCGTAATCGGTCGCGTCGCCCGCGGCCTCTAATTCAGACAGCGCCGCCAGAGCCACCTGCTCCTGATCTAGTTTTCCGGCCATCATCCGGCTGGTGGCGGCATGATTCTTGAAATCAGCAATTACCGCCTTCCGGTTATGTCCGCCGGTAGTGGCAGCCAAAGTTTCAATTGCCTGATCGAAGTGATTGCCTGCCTCCTCGAATTTTTCTGCCCTGTCCATTGCCCGGCCTAAAGCTCCATGGGCCAAAGCGACCTGCTGTTTTACCCCCGCCCTTTCGGCCAGATCAAGGCTGGCCATAGCCGCGTGCATTCCCAGGACGTAATAACGCTGGTCTCCCGTCTTGTCGCCCAACATGTTAATGGTCAAGAGCCTCATCGCCTGGATCTCGGCAAAACCGGCATCGTCATTATCAGTTTGATAGGTCACCATCGCCTCGTCTTCGAGCTTCAGGGCGGCCAGATAATCGCCATTATCCTGAGCCGTTAAAGCTTGTTGATGGAGAGCGCGGCCTTTTTCTGATTGCATAAAGCAAGTATAGCAAACCCGTCCGGGTTTTGGTGTCAGTGCTAGAATCCAGTCATGGCCAAGATCGAAGAGTTCAGCCGGAGATTTAATTTAAGTAAGCGGGACGCCTACTTGCTCGACCCCGATTTTTTTTAACTAAGTCGAGTCTTGACTTTTTACCAGCCGCTTTCTATTCTAAACTAGACCCAAATAAAATCCGAAGTATGGAACAGATCCCTCTTGCCACCAGCCTCCGCCCCGAATCGCTTTCCGACTTTTTTGGTCAGACCCATCTGGTCGGCGCCAACAAACCGCTTGCTGTCGCCATCAAAAAGAAGCATCTTTTTTCGATGATTTTTTGGGGCCCGCCGGGAGTGGGCAAGACCACTCTGGCCAGGATCTACGCCCACGCCCTCAAGGCCAACTTTGCCGAGCTGTCGGCCGTTTCGGCCGGCAAGGCCGATATCAAAAGCATCATTGAGGCGGCCAAAGGCGGCGACCAACCAACCGTTCTTTTCTTAGACGAAATCCACCGCTTTAACAAAGCCCAGCAGGACTTTCTTCTCCCTTTTGTCGAGCGGGGCATTCTGACCCTGATTGGGGCGACGACCGAGAATCCCAGTTTCGAGGTCATCGCCCCCCTGCTTTCCCGTTGCCGGGTTTTCGTTTTAAGCGAGCTTTCCAATGATGAAATCAGTCATATTATCGACCGGGCCCTGACCGCTCTTTCGCCCTCCCACCGTCATCCCGAGCGAAGTCGAGGGATCAAGATCGACCCGGATACCCGCGACTGGCTCATCGCCGTTGCCAATGGTGACGCCCGCCAGATCATCAACCTTCTCGACAATTGTTTTCGCCTCTACAAAAAAATTACTCTCGAGAGCCTGAAGAACACCCTCCAGTCCCGTTTCCTCCGCTTTGATAAGCAAGGTGAGGAGCACTACAACACCATTTCTGCTTTCATCAAAAGCCTGCGGGCTAGTAACCCCGATGCCGCCCTCTACTATCTCGCCCGCCTGGTCGAGTCCGGTGAGGACCCCCTCTTCATCGCCCGCCGGCTGGTCATCTTCGCCAGTGAAGATATTGGTTTGGCCCAGCCGACCGCCCTGGTTGTCGCCAATGCCGTTTTTGCCGCGTGCAATACCATCGGCTATCCCGAATGTGCCATTAATCTCGCCCACGGCGCGGCCTACTTGGCTCTGGCCAAAAAAGACCGTGGCGCCTACGACGGCCTACGCGCGGCCCAGGCGGATGTCAAACAATTTGGCAACCTGCCCATCCCCCTGGAACTGCGTAACGCTCCCACCAAACTGATGAAGAAAATTGGTTACGGTAAGGGTTACGAGATGTACACCGACAAGAGTTTACTTCCCGACCAGTTAAAGGGTAAAAATTATCTCCATGAAAAGAAAGACTGATTCCGACCTGAAAAAGCTGGCCGGATTCTTTTTCGAAGTCGGCACTCTGCGGAAAACTGCCCGCTCCCACCGCCAGGGTCTTTTAACTGATGACCTCTCCGACAATATTTCTTCCCATAGCTATCGCGTCACTGTCATTGGTTATTTCCTGGCCCGTCTCGCCAAAGCTGATGTTGGAAAGGTGGTTCAAATGTGTCTCTTCCATGATGTTTCTGAAAGTCGAAGTGGTGATCAAAACTGGATCCACAAACGCTAT
>JBBTWQ010000041.1:35837-38404 GCA_038062695.1 Patescibacteria group bacterium
TATCGCGGTGGTTGGACATCCAACCGCCGCTAATTTCCAACATTTTCTAATATCTTCCAATAATATCCAATATATTCTAAGATTATCTAAGAATGAACCAATATCAATGGCAGATAACTCCTCGGGTAAACCAGCTTTTGATCGAACTCGAAGCCACCAAACTTGTTTTCAATACTTATCCCAGTCAGCCACACCTCGAATTAAACCTGCGTCGTCAGTCACTCCTGAAAAGCGCCGTCTTTTCAGCTAGAGTTGAAGGTTTTTCCGATACCGTCTATTCACCAAGAAGGGAGAGTCAGAATCTATTGTCTGCCTATCTTCATATCTACTCTGAAAAAGCGCCCCAGAAACTATCGTTAAGCCTGGTTCGCCGACTCCATCGGTTAGTTCTCAAGAGAAACTCCTCTTCGGGTAGCTGGAGAAACCAACCTTGGGCCATCTTCAATCAGTCGGGAGCGGTCGTTTATCTTGCTCCACCCGCAATGGAGGTGCCATCACTGATGGATGAATATATTGAATATCTCGTTGGGTTGAATGACCACCCGGCCGCTATTGCCGCCGTGGCCCAATTTGTCTTCGAAAAGATCCATCCTTTCGCCGATGGTAACGGTCGGGTTGGTCGTCTGGTCTCATCGTTTCTGTTGGAGAGAAGCGGCTATGGCTTTCGTGGGTTAGCCCCCTTCGAAGAGTATATCGAAGAACATCGTTCTTCTTATTACTCTCATCTTGAACCAGCCACCGACTGCACTGGCTTTATCGAGTTCTTTCTCGAGGCCCTTGTTTTTCAGTTAAAAAAAGATCTCGGCAAATTAAACCAAAACCGACAGGAACAGCCCGAGGACTCGCTCTTGCCTCGTCGCCAGGAGATTCTCTCGATCATCCGTGATCACCCTCACTGTACCTTTGATTTCCTCCAACGCCGCTTCATCGCCGTCAACGGCAAAACCCTACACTACGATTTGGCCCAAATGATTAAAAAAGGTTTTATCAAGAAACTCGGCGCCACCAGAGGCGTGGTCTACGATAGAATCAAGTTGTGAAACGCTTTCCATATCGTGAAATAGTTTTCGGGCTTGAGGATAGCATCGTCTCCACCCTTGGCGTCGTCGTTGGCATCGCCGCCGGTACCGGTAGCCGCTACTTAGTTGTTCTCTCCACCATCGTTGTTGTTGTTGTCGAAAGCTTATCAATGACCGCCGGCACCTATCTTTCCAACAAGTCGCAAATTGAACTTGACTTGGCTTCCGGAAAACTGGGTTTCCCAAACCGTCGCCACCTCACCAGTGAATCCATCTCTGATTCCTTGTTCATGGGTATCTCCTATCTCCTCGGAGGCGTAATTTCCGTTCTACCCTTCCTCTTCTTTCCTCCTCTTAGCGCCATTATTCCGGCCGTGCTCCTTTCGGTAGTCGTGCTCTTCTCGATTGGCTATATCAAAGGCAAAATAGCAAAAATTAGTCCTCTTCGCAGTGGATTGGAGATGAGTCTTGTCTCTCTTGCCGCCGCCCTGCTTGCCTACTTGATTGGTATCTTTGCCCGCAACAACTTGATGAGAATATGATTGTCCTGATCCAGCGGGTTAGCTCCGCCCGCGTTTATGTCGAGAGCGATCCGGATAGGGTCAATGCCATCGGACCGGGGATGGTCGTTCTTCTTGGAGTTAGCCAGGCTGATACCGAGGCTGACTGTAACAAAATTGCCGCCAAACTCAGGAAACTAAGGATTTTTGCCGACGAAAACGGCAAGATGAATCTGGATATTAGCGCCGCCAAGGGCGAACTCCTGCTCATTTCCCAATTCACTCTCCTGGCGGATGTTACGGGTGGCAACCGCCCCAGTTTCATCACCGCCGCTCCCCCCGAATTGGCCAAAGACCTCTATCAGAAACTGGCCCAAAAACTCTCCGAGACCGACGTCGCTGTCAAAACCGGCTTCTTCGCTGAATATATGCAGATCGAGACTATTCTCGACGGCCCGGTCACCATATACTTAGACTCAAAGAAACTATGATCAAACGCCTCGCCTCCTACCTAAGTCTCGGCTTCCTTTTCCTTTTGGTCCTCATTTACTACAACTATCACTTTGCCCAGAAACGGCTGCGGGAAGCGCGCCAGACCCAATTTTCCATCGAGTTAACCGAATTTCCGACCGAAACTAGTGCTGGCCAGCCCAATCACTTTGTTTGGCGGGTCGACGCCCCCGGGTCTTTTTCCGCCGCCAAGACCGGGATTTACTGGAGCTACGACAGTTCACCTTCGGGGCTCTTCAAAGGTGATTCTCCCGAGGCCGTTAATTATGCCAACTTTAGCTTCGACTACGCCAGCGGCTTATTTCAGCTGCCCGATACCTTTGACCTCGATCTGTCATTTAACCAAAAGGGAGTGGTCTATTTTCGCTCCTATGCCCAAGTCGACCACGACCACCTCTGGACCGAAGAAAAACAACTAAGAATTAACTAGCTCATCCATGCACACCAAATTCTCCTTCACCTTTTTTCTCCTGCTTACCGTTCTGGTGATCGTCGTCACCTTCCTTCTCGGCCAGAGCTTGTTTTTTCGTTAGCAATC
>JBBTWQ010000042.1:0-2883 GCA_038062695.1 Patescibacteria group bacterium
AAAGAGGTCGAAAAGTTGTTGATCCTGGTCAAACAGATCAACGACCACGAAGCCTGGGCGAAAAAATTAAAAGACAAGGATTTTCCCGTCCAGGTCCAGAAGTTCAAAAATGACCTGGAAAACGGGGCGAACCTCGACGACATCCTGCCCGAAGTTTTTGCTCTCTCTCGCGAGGCGTCCGTCCGGACCCTCGGCCTGCGACCTTTCGACGTCCAATTAATGGCCGGCCTCGCCTTTCACCAGGGGAAAATCGCCGAGCAGAAAACGGGAGAGGGCAAGACCCTTTCCGCCGTCGCCGCCATTGTTCTCAACGCTCTTTCCGGCCGGGGCGTCCACCTCGTCACCGTCAACGATTATCTCGCCCGCCGCGACGCCGGCTGGATGGGCCCGATCTATCACTTTCTTGGTCTTTCCATTGGCGTCATTTTCTCCGGCAAGGGCGATCTGCCCGCCGCGCTTTACGATCCGGAATACGCTGATTCCGAACACACCGACGAGAGACTGAAACATCTTCGCCCCGTCAGTCGGCGTGAAGCTTACGCCGCTGATATCACCTACGGCACCAACAACGAATTCGGTTTCGATTACCTGCGCGATAATATGGCCCGGGCTACCGCCGAAATGTCCCAGCGGGGCCATCACTTCGCCATTGTCGACGAGGTCGACTCCATTCTGATCGACGAAGCCAGGACCCCTCTCATCATTTCCGCCCCCGACATCGAACCGACCGAAAAATACTATCGTTTCTCCCAAGTCATCAATGGTCTAAGTAAAGATACCGATTACGAAATCGACGAGAAACTGCATACCGCCAACCTCACCGATCACGGTCTCCGTAAGGTCGAAAAAATCCTGGGGGTTGATAACCTTTATGAAAAAGACTTTGATACCCTTCACCATATCGAGCAGGCCTTAAAAGCCAGAACTCTCTTCCTTCGCGACCGCGAATATATCGTCAAAGATGATCAGATCATCATCGTCGACGAACACACCGGCCGCCTGATGTACGGCCGCCGCTATTCCGAAGGTCTGCATCAGGCCATCGAAGCCAAAGAGGCGGTCAAGATCCAGCAGGAAAGCCGGACTCTGGCCACCATTTCTCTCCAGAACTACTTCCGCATGTATTCAAAACTGGCCGGTATGACCGGCACTGCCGCCACCGAGGCCGAGGAGTTCCGGAAAATCTACAAGCTCGACGTCATCGTCGTCCCGACCCATCTACCGGTCAAAAGAACTGATTCTCCCGACGTCGTTTACAAAACCCAGCGGGCAAAATATTCCGCCCTCACCACCGAAATTGAAGAAAAATACAAGCTGGGCCAGCCCATCCTCCTCGGTACCAAATCAATTGAACAAAACGACGTCGTCAGCAAATACCTCAAGCACAAAAAAATTCCTCATCAGGTTCTAAATGCCAAGAATCACGAGTCCGAAGCCGAAATCATCTCCCGCGCCGGTGAAAAAAAAGCGATCACCGTTGCCACCAATATTGCCGGCCGCGGTGTCGACATTGTTTTGGGTGGCGACCCGACCCAAATGGAAAAAAAGACCTGGCAAAGCCTCCACGACGAAGTCGTCAAGCTCGGCGGACTGCATATCATTGGCGCCGTCCGGCACGAAAGTCGCCGCATCGATAATCAATTTCGCGGCCGCGCCGGTCGCCAAGGGGATCCCGGTTCCTCCCGTTTTTACGTTTCCCTCGAAGACGACATCATGCGCATCTTTGGCGGCGAACAGATTAGTAAACTGATGGATTTCCTCAAAGTCCCCGAAGAACAACCCCTCGAGGCGGGCATGGTCAGCCGGGCCATCGAAACCGCCCAGTCCAAAGTCGAAAGCTTTTATTTTGACCAGCGCAAAAGCGTTGTCGACTACGACGACGTGATGAACAAACAGCGGGAGATTTTTTACCGGCGTCGTTTCCAGATCCTGACCGAGTCCGAAAGCGAGTCCGGGCTAACCAAAAGAATCGACGCTGTCATCGTTAACGAAATTAACGCCCTGACTACTCTCTACTCTCCGGAAGGAATCGATGCCACCGAAGCCGACCGAATTACCAAGGAATTTCAAATGATTCTCCCCCTCGACAGCCGTTCGGCCGAGCAACTGGAGAAGAAATTAACCGCCAGCGACGAAAATACCGCCCGGGAACTCTTACTCTCCATTATTACCCAAGCGAGGCAGTCCCAGCGCTCTACTTTCGGCGACCACGTTCTCCGCCAGGTCGAAAGTTTTGTCGCTCTGTCTACCTACGATGAACTTTGGATGGACCATCTCGATGCCATTGACGACTTGCGTGACGGTATTCGGCTGCGCGGCTACGCCCAAAAGGATCCCCTGGTGGAGTACAAACAAGAGGCCTACAACCTGTTCGAGAGTTTACTTAATCGCATCAATAATCAGATTGCCAAAAAACTTTTCCGTGTCCAGCCGGCTATGCCCGCCCCCACCCCCCTTCAACGTGCCGTCGCTAACGAATCGGGAGCCAAAAAGAAAAAGATCGGCCGCAACGATCCTTGCTGGTGCAAGAGCGGCAAAAAATGGAAGGACTGCCACTACCCCGATTCGGGTTAGTTGAGCAAAACCGGGGTTAGTGCATTATAATCCTCCCCAATGAGTTCCCAAGAAGTCTCCCCCGAGGGCCACGAAAGGCTCCGTCACTCCGATCTTTTATACCTTAATCTCAAAGAGGGTTTCGATCTTCGCAACGGTCGGGTTTACTTTTTTTCCATTGGTCATTTCATTGTCAGTCAAATCGATCCCGAAACAGGAGATTTCGTTTATGAGGAAGAAGCCGCCGAGTCAATTAGGCGACACCAAGAATTGGTTCTTTACCCTCCCAATGTCGACGAAGGCGACCAAATTATTGTCCAGTTAGTCGAT
>JBBTWQ010000043.1:0-3968 GCA_038062695.1 Patescibacteria group bacterium
AAACAAACAGGCTTATACCCACTATAAGTAAAGCATAGGTTGGCGTCAATATGCCGACCGTTGGTAAACCACCACTTGTTGCCGTCGGCGTGGGCGTCAATGTCGGTGTTCCTCCCGCCGTCGCCGTCGGTGTTGCCGACGGTGTCGCTGTAAAAGCGGGCAAGCCCCCCGTCCCGGCGGCCACGATGACAAAACCCCGGCTGAACGCCGCGTCAACATTATTTTCCTTAAACTGTAATTTGATCGTGTGACTGCCCAACGACAGTTTTATTGGTGGCGACCAGGACCAGGCGCCGCTGGCCGCCGCCGTCGCCGTCGCTGTCTGCCCGCTGGTATCCAGAATTAGTTTGATCGCCGTTCCGACCGGCCCGGTCCCCAAAAACTCCGGCGTTTGGGTCGCCAGACTTTCGCCTTCCGTCGACGGATTAAGTAACTTCACCGAGAAGGTTGCCTCGGGTGACTGGCTCAAATCGGAAAGAGTTGCGAAGCCGCCACCGGCCGGTTCTCCGCCGGTCAGATCGGAAATAATCGGCGCCACTTCTCCCGTGGCAAAGTTATGCGTTTTTCCCAAGGTGATTTCCGGGATCGGATTGTCGGTGGCCGTGTTGGTAATCGCCGTTGCCGTTCCCGAGGTGCCCGCTTGGACAAAAATGGTGATCGTCTCGGTCGCCGGATCATAAGCGACAAAATTACCGCCGGCATTTCTGGCGTTAGACAGCGCTATTCTCCACGAGCCATCGGTATTAGTTAGCGTCGACAAGGTCTGTGCCCCCGTAATTTCGGCGTAGACCATCGCCCCCCCCGCCCCTGTTCCCGCCGCCGTCAAAATCTTGCCGCTGATGACATCCTCGGCCGGCGCCGCCGCTTGAGGCGTAGTTCTGACCTGATATGGTCTCCCGCCGTCGTTGTAGGTTTGCGACCCGGACCCGATTTCAAAATAATAGGTCTTATCAGCCGCTAACCCGGTCACGTCCACATAGTGGGTGGTGTATTGGTTAGTTGTTCCCGAAATTTGGTCCCGCGTGTCGCCTGCGGGCAGGGTTAGCCTCGTTGGGTTATCTGAATATTTTAGGAATCCGGTCACCGGCACATCGGAAGTCCAACTGACCGTGTAACCACCACTACCAATGTTGGCTATCCTGACATTTTTCGGTTGGGCTGTCGGTCCGGCCTGAGTTGTCAATCCTTGTCGCTGGCTCACCAGCAGTATCCCGGCAATCAGACCGCCAATCAATATCAGCAAGCCAAAAATCGTCGGAATTCTTTTGCTAAAAATATTGTTTTTCATTTTTATAGTTGTCCTGACGCCGTCGCCACACTTCCGGCAGAAGTACCGGACGGCCCGGCAGATATATTAAACACCAACGGCGCGAAGTCCGTTTCCCTAAACTTTCTTCTACCGGCTAAATTCTCCAAGGACTCTTGGGTGATGACGCCATCAAGAGGCACGATCGACTCCCTTTGTCTTTCGCTTATTTGGCTCGCCGTCAGAGCGGCGTAAACTTGATATGCCAACCACGCCCCGACGACCAGCAGACTCATCGTCCCCAAAAGTAAGATATAGCTGCTCCGGGCTCTCCTTGTTTTCATGGTTCTTTCGCCAAAACATAATAGCCCCTCGCTTTACCCACCACTTTAACACCGGCGATGGCCTCTTTGGTGTCGCCACTGAGGGTTTCTTTTTTTAGATCTATTTCCCCAATGACCGCCACCCGATCCATCTTTTCCAGTGTCGCCAGAAAGTCAAAAATACGCTCAGGGTCGCCGGAAAGGTCAAAACTAACCTCAAAAGTCGCTATCTTTCCGCCAAATTCAGTTGTCGGCTGACCGCTTCCCTTTTTGTCGGTCAAATTAATGTCCGTTCCCAAGAGCGGTACTGCTGACAAGGACAAGCCATTTACCGTCAAGCCTTGATCGCGTGCTAGCACCTCGACCCGCTTGGCCAAAGAGCCCTGATCGTGTTCATCCGGCACCGCCGCCGCATAGTCGGCCAGTCTGTCGGCGTAAGCGACCAAATTCTTTTGGGCCGTTACCAACTGGCTAATCTTTGCCTCCAGCCTGCGGCTGACCACCTGCTGGTCCTCGATCTTCTTCTGGAGTGCCGCGACGGTGGCCAAAGTCGGTCTGATTGCCAAAAGTAATAGTCCGGTAACCGTAAAAACCGAAAGAATAATTTCAACCGAAGCCTTGATCTCCGGCCGCTGATACATCAGCCTGACTTTTTCGTTTTTCCAGGGGGCGATCATGTCTTGGGAGCAGTGATTGATACTGAAATTTTAAACTTGATATTTCCTTGTCGTTGGTCAAAATCAATCCCGGCCACGGTCACGCTCTCGACATCCGCTATCTGGTTTATTCCGGCGATCAGGTTGGCCAGCCCCGATTCCGAGTTGGTCGTCCCCGACAAAGATAGACCGTTCTCATCAACCGCGATGTCATCAAAGGTCACGTCTTGGGGTGTTGCCCGCTTGATTTGATTAACTCTGTCACTTATCCGCAAGTTGTTGGTCAGGTAAGAGCTCACTACTTCCTGCCGGGTCAGAATATCCCGGGTCGTCTTTTCGATCTCGGCATAACTATCCACTACCGCCTGTTTGGCGTCAATTTCCTCGATTAAGTCATTCAAACGCTTGTCAAAATAAAAGCGGGAGCCAAAAGCCAAAATCACCACAAATTCGGTCAAAACCACCAAAACCCTGCCCGTCGTCAGCGACCACTTCAAAAATTTCCCCAAAGTTGAAAACTCAAACGAGTCTTTCGGTAATAGATTAATCTTGGCTAACTTCGCGGCAGGCATCCAAAACCAGTATATCTATGATTCCGAGCGAAGTCGAGGAACAGCCTTATTTTTTCTTCCCCAAAAGCTTTGCCAGCCTTGACTTTAGGCGGTCCGCTTTTCTCTTGTGAAAAACTTTGCCCTTGGCCGCCCTGTCGATAGCCGAAAAAACGGCCGAGAGGCCTTCCGGTTTGGTTTCCTTCCGAAACATTCCGATCAGGTTGATCGCGCGGGTCTTGACCGCCTTATTTATTTGCTGTCTTTTTTTGTCAGCCCGCAGTTTCTTGATTGCAGATTTGATGATTGGCACAGGCGCCATTTTACCATAAAATAAACCCGTCCCCAGTATAATCACCCTTTATGGTCCAATCATTTATTAACGGCAGCAAGAAATTTCTCCAAACCGAACACAAAAGCATTCTCTCCGCCGCCTTTATCATTGCCGCTTCCTATCTCGCCTCAGCCCTCCTCGGTTTGGTCAGAAACCACCTTTTGGCCGCCCGTTTCTTTGGCGGTATGGAAGCCGACCTCGACGTTTATTTTGCCGCCTTCGTTCTCCCCGATACCATTTTCCAGCTTTTGGTCGTCGGTGCCGTCTCCGCCGCTTTCATTCCCGTTTTCCAGGATCACCTGGCCCGGTCCAAGGCAGAAGCCGCCCGCCTGGCCAATGCCGCCCTTACCACCATCAGCCTGATCCTATTTGCCCTTACCACCGTTCTGATCATCTTTGCCCGCCCGGTTGCCGGTGTCCTGGCCTACTATTCTCCCGACAAGCTCGATCTCATGGCCAACCTCATCCGCATCATGGCCCTCGCCCAAATTCTCTTTACTCTTTCCGCATTTCTGACCGGCATCCTCCAGGCCCAGCGCCGTTTCCTCATCCCCGCCATCGCCCCGCTGTTATATAACCTGGGCACCATCATCGGTATCTACTTTTTTTCGGCCCGCTTTGGCATTTACGCCGCCGCCTTCGGCGTCGTCCTGGGCGCCTTTTTGCACGTCATCGTCCAACTGCCCCTGGTTACCCACCTTGGTTTTGCGCCCCACCCCGTCATTCAGCCCCGCCACCCCGGCGTCCTGACTATGCTTCGGTTGATGCCTCCCCGGGCGCTAGCTCTCGGCCTGGACCAAATCGAGCGCTGGGTCGCCGTCAATCTGACCTCACTCCTCACCGCCGGCTCGCTCTCTATTT
>JBBTWQ010000044.1:0-4700 GCA_038062695.1 Patescibacteria group bacterium
ATCGTCCTGACACCACCCAAAAAACCAGAAGGCAACATCCGCATTTTGCCGCTCATTACCCTCAAAGAGGGTGTCATTTTTCCCGACACCGAAGCGATCCTCACCTTCGGCCGCCCCGCCTCGATTAATGGTGTCACCGATGCCGTCTCCAGTAATTCCGAGGTTTGTTTCGTTTCCCAAAAAAGCAACAAGATCACTGACCCCAAACCGGAAAATCTCTACTCGGTCGGCACCATTTGCCAAATCATCAAAACCCTGCCGGTCAACGATGAGCTCCACGCCATCGTCAAAGGCGACAAGCGGGTCAAGATCCACCAGATCGAAATTCAAGCCGGCCGCCTTTTGGCCGCCGTTTCCACTCTTCCCGACGTCGTCGAAGAAAACCAAGAGCTGACCGCCCTCATTAATCATGTCAGCAACGAGATCAAGAAGGCGATCAACCTGGGCAAAAATAACATCGAGGTTCCCACCTTCATGAAACTCATCAGCGCCGCCAATCCGGTGGAGATCAGTCACCAGATCGCCTCGGTCCTGAATGTCAAAAATGGTGAAAAACAAGCACTTCTCGAAGAAGTCGATCTCAAAAAAAGGCTGATCAGGATCAGCGAGTGTCTTTCTGAAGAGGTGAAGATTCTCCAAATCGAGAGGAAAATTTCCGACAAAACTCAAAGGAAGTTTGACAAGAACATGAAGGAGACCATCCTGCGCGAACGCATGCGCACCATCCAAAAGGAACTTGGCGAACTGGAAGAAGATACCGATATCCGGGAACTGCGCGAGAAGGTCAAAGCGGCGAACCTGCCCGAAATGGTTTTGGACAAGACCAACAAGGAAGTTGAACGCCTGGCCAAGCTCTCTATCCACAACCCCGAAACCGGCTACATTAGAAGCTGGATTGAAACCATCGTTGATCTCCCCTGGGGTAAGTCTGACGAGAGCAATTTGAACCTCACCCATGCCGAGAAGATTCTTAACCAGGACCATTATGGTTTGGAAAAGGTCAAGGAACGCATTCTCGAATACATTGCCGTTTTGAAACTAAAGTCAGCCCAAAAGAAGTCGGATGGTAAATCCATCCCCACCATTCTTTGTTTCGTTGGCCCTCCGGGTGTTGGCAAGACCTCCGTTGGGAAATCCATCGCCCACGCCCTGGGACGAAAGTTCATCAAGATGTCGCTTGGCGGTATGCGCGATGAAGCCGAAATCCGCGGCCACCGCCGGACCTATGTCGGCGCCATGCCCGGCCGGATAATTCAATTAATCAAAGACTCCGGCGCCAATAACCCCGTCTTTATGTTGGATGAGATCGACAAAGTCGGCAACGACTTTCGGGGCGACCCCAGCTCGGCCCTCTTGGAGGTCCTCGATCCGGAGCAAAACGCCACTTTCCAGGACCACTACCTGGATATTCCCTTCGATCTGTCCAAAGTCGTTTTCATTACCACCGCCAACATTCTCGACACCGTCCCGCTGGCCCTCCGCGACCGTCTTGAAGTCATCGAATTTTCCGGCTATACCGAGGCCGAAAAACTGAAAATCGGGGAACGCTATCTCCTCGAAAAGGAGCTCATTAATAATGCCCTCACCAAAGACGATGTCGTTATTAACGCCGCTATCTTGAAGAACATCATCAAACACTATACCCGTGAGGCCGGTGTCCGCAATCTCGACCGCCTTATCGCTACCGTCATGAGAAAAGCGGCCATGAAAAAAGCCAAAAATAAGCGGTTCAAAAAGTTTGTCGTCAGTTCCAAAGAATTAAGCGGCGCCCTTGGACCGAAGCGTTTTACCCATACCCTGGCCGAAAAATCCGATCAGGTTGGTATCGCTACCGGTCTGGCCTATACTCAGGTCGGCGGTGATATTCTCTTCATCGAAGTCGTCACCATGCCGGGCAAGGGCAACATTACTCTCACCGGTCAGCTCGGCAGTGTCATGAAAGAGTCGGCCAGAGCCGCCTTCTCTTACGTCAAGTCCCACACCAAAGAGTTAGGCTTGGATAGTAGAGTCATCAATCGCTCCGATATTCACATCCACGTCCCTGAAGGAGCTGTTCCGAAGGACGGTCCTTCCGCTGGTCTGGCCATTACTACCGCCATCATCTCCGCTTTTGGCAAACGCCCCACCCGCCGCGATCTGGCTATGACCGGTGAAGTCACCCTCCGCGGCCGCGCCCTGGAGATCGGGGGTATGAAAGAGAAAATCATTGCCGCCCACCGGGCCGGGATCAAAGAGGTGATTCTGCCGAAGGATAACGAAAAAAATCTGGTTGACATCCCCAAAAATGTCCAAAAAGATCTGAAGTTTCATTTCGTTACCAGTATGGATGACGTTGTCAAATTAGTCTTTACTGGGCAAAATGAGTCTAAATAAATCCAAAGAATTCGAGATTTACTACCCCAGGGCAGTCGCAGAACTGCGCGGCAACATTTCTCCGATAATCAGGGATACCCTGGCGAAATTAGAAAAAGAAATCGGTTCCCCTGTTGGGGCCGGAATGGTTCTGGAGAGATATCTATTGACCGAAGACGCCAACGATTATCATCGCTGTTTTGACCCCGAATATGATGTTTTGGTTCCCGAAGACTATTGCGCTGAATATGTTTCTCTGGCCCGGGAAATAATCGGACGGATAGTCGAATATCTCCCCGCTGCTTTATCAGCTGATCAGAAAGCGGTCTATGCCAAAAGTGTCGCCCTCACCCTCTGTATTGATATTGTCCGAGAAATGGTACCCCAACGTCTTCACCTCTTTCTCCAAAGAAAGCACCCCAAGATTCACTGGCAAAACGTTCTGATGCAGCGAGAGAACTAAGACTTTTTTCGAAGCAACCAGGTCCCAATCACTATTGCCGCCACCGAAAATAATTGTGCCGCCGGCAGCCCACCAATTTTCCAAACAATACTCTCCGGCCGCAGTGGTTCCAGGAGCAATCTGATCAGTCCGTAGCCAATCAGATAAACCCCCACAATCTTTCCCCGAAATTTTTCCCGCCACCGCCAGATAATAGCAAAAAGTAGTAAATTCAAGACGCTCTCATACAAAAAGAGCGGCTCCCCATTTTTACCGACAATTTCGTTATTAAAAAAATTCCCCCAACGGCCAATCGCTTGGCCCAGTGGCAACCCAAAGAATACGACGTCGAGAAGATCTTTCCAGTAAATCCTAACTCGGGCAACTCTTACCCCGAGAAATAGTCCGGCCACTCCACCGATAATTGCTCCCCAAATCCCCAGTCCGCCGTTCCAAATATAAAGAACACTCTGGGGATTTAAACTATAAATCTCTCCCCATTTATCGACTACATGATAGATTCTTGCCCCGATAATTCCATCAATAACTACAAAGAAAAAAAGTTTTTCAATTAACTTTTCCTCGATTCCTCGTCGCTTAGCCAACCAAAGTGAGGCCTGGAAACTGGCCAAAATGGCTATCCCCAAAACCAAACCATAGAGGTTAAAAGTCATAGCCGCTTGACGATTTCGTCGAGCGGGATAATTTCGCTTTTCTCTTCATCTCTCCGTTTCAGCTCGACCCCGCCGCTGCTTAGACTTTTTTCCGAAACAATTAGCCGATATGGGTTACCGATTAGGTCGGCATCCGCAAACTTCACCCCGGCGCTCAAATCTCGGTCGTCCCAGAGCACCTCGACGCCCGCCGCTGTGAGCGACTCGTAGATGTCTTTGGCTTTTTCCCCAGTCGTCTCAAAACTGATCAGACTCACTTTGAAAGGGGCGACCGCCTCCGGCCAGATAATGCCCCGCTCGTCATTAAATTTCTCGACGATCACCCCCAGCAAACGACTGGTGCCGATGCCATAACATCCCATCCAAACCGGCCGTAGCGTTCCATCCGCGTCAGTGTACTTGTAATCAAAATCATCGGCAAACTTAGTCCCCAAGGTAAAAATATTTCCCACCTCCGAGGCTTTGAACTCTTCATATTTGTCTTTCTCGCCAGCATCCGCAGGCGCCACCTCTTTGTTGTAGGCAATGCCGGTTTCCTTATTCAGATAAATTGTGTCCTCACCGCTTCCGCACTTAGTTTGAAACTCATGGGAGTAATCTTTGGTGAAATCACCGCCGGAGGCCAGGGTAATATAGGTGTCGCTTCCCAAACCCAGCCGGCGATAAATCGTCACATAAGCATCTTTCGCCACTTCATAAAATCGTTTCAAGTCTGCCTCGTCGGTATGGAAACTATACATATCCTTCATCCGAAACTCTCTGGTCCGCATTATTCCCCCCTTCGCCCTCGGCTCATTGCGGAACTTTGTTTGAATCTGATAAATTGCCCGGGGAAGATTTTTATAAGAGAAGTTAAATTTCTTTACCAAAGGGGTCACGATTTCTTCATGAGTCGGACCGATGACGTATTCCGCGTCATGTTTGTCTTTGGCCGCTTGGTTAGCCGGTACCGCTTTCATCAGGACGTCGACCTTTTCGAATCTGCCCGTCAGTTTCCAATTTTCCACCGGTTCCAGAGTCGGCATCAATATCTCGTTGCCGATCTTATCCATCTCTTCCCGGACGATGTTTTCGATTTTTGCCAAAACACGCAGCCCAAAGGGCAAAAAGGTATAGACCCCCGCCATGACTTGATCCACAAAGGCTCCCTGAACCAGCAATCGATGGCTAACTGTGTCCGCGTCCTTTGGTGTAGTTTTTACCGGCGTGAACGCCAGCTGACTCATCCTCAT
>JBBTWQ010000044.1:4800-6431 GCA_038062695.1 Patescibacteria group bacterium
AAGGACTGTCCTCGTAGGCTATTATCCCAGTAATTTGATGCTGGCAAAGGCCACCGCCAAACCAAAAGTAAAAGCCAGAAGCTGTCTTTGAATGGCGTTCTTCTTGGTGATCGTGTGTAGTTCCGGTATCAAGTCAGACAAGGCAATATAAAGAAACATCCCCGCCGTGAAAGCCAGGATATAAAGCTCCATTCCCCCGATCGCACCGCCAAAGACATAGACCAAAACCGCCCCCAAGAGAGTCGAGAAGCTGGAAAGAATATTAAGGGCTATCGTTTTGGCCCGGCTGTATCCAGCCTTTATGTACAAGCTAAAGTCAGCGATCTCCTGGGGCAATTCGTGGATTCCGACCGCGATCGCCGTGGCGATCCCCAAATTATTACCCAGCAGAAATGAAGTCCCGATCGCCACCCCGTCAATGAAATTGTGCAGGGTGTCGCCAAGCCAAACTCCAAACATCGAAGGCCCGTGGTCATGAGGTTCGTGGTGGTGGTGGAACCAAACACTGGTTCTCTCCATGAAGAACAAAAACAGTACCCCGGCCAGGATGAGCAGCGAAACCGCCTCGGGATTATTTGCCCCAAAGCTCTCGGGGATTAAGTCCAGGATTGAGATGGTGATGAGGACCCCGGCGGCAAAACTGGTTAGTTCCAGTACGTAATCAGTTAGTCTGCGCCAATACAATAGGATTATCCCTCCAGCCAGCGACACCACCCCGCCCAAAAGTGAGAATATAATAATCGTTGTGAGAAGACTCATCCGTTTGATTTTACCCTATTGCGCCATCGTGTCATAATGATCCCTGCTATTAATTATTTTTATCTATGTTCAACCTAGTCGGTAAAAAAGCCCTCGTTACCGGGGCATCCCGTGGTATCGGTCACGGTATTGCCCTCGCTCTGGCAGAGCAGGGGGCTGACGTCGCCGTCAACTACCACGGTAGTATCGACCAAGCCAATGCCGTCGTCGAAGAAATAAAAAAGCTGGGCCGTGACGCTTTCGTCGTCCAGGCCGACGTCTCCAAGTCGGTTGAAGTTGCCAAGATGTTTGAAGAGGTCAAAAACAAATGGGGCCGGCTCGATATTCTGGTCAATAACGCCGGCATTATCGACTACGCCAGCTTCGAGAACATTCCCGAGGAACAATGGGATCGGATTTTGGGGACAAATCTGAAGGGCCAATTCCTTTGCAGTCAACAAGCGGTCAAAATAATGGGCTCTCCGGGTCGGATCATCTGCATCGCTTCCATCGCTTCCGGTGGGGTCGGTGTCGGTTTCCAACAGCTCGCCCACTACTCGGCCAGCAAAGGCGGCGTTATCGGTATGGTCGAATCGATGGCTCTCGACCTGGCCAAGAAGGGAATTAATGTCAACGCCATCGCTCCGGGGGCGATCGAATCTGATATGACCAAAGGTGCTTTTAGTAATCCCGAAACTGCCAAAAGTTTTCTTTCCCGGGTACCAAAGGGCCGGATTGGTCAGCCGAAAGACATCGGCGCCGCGGCTGCTTTCCTGGCTAGCGACGAAGCCGATTACATCACCGGCACTGTTCTCTACGTTGACGGCGGTTGGCTCGCCGGCTAACCTTTCCCCCGCTTCACCCGCCAGGTGAAATAGGTTCACACCTCTCCC
>JBBTWQ010000044.1:6531-14360 GCA_038062695.1 Patescibacteria group bacterium
ATGTATCAACAAGTTTTTGAACTCCACGCCGATTTACACAAAGCCCTGGCCCACCCCAAACGCCTGGAGATTATCCACCTACTTCGGGACCAAACCCTGACGGTGACTCAAATCCAGCAGATGCTTGATCTGCCCCAAGCTAATCTTAGTCAACACCTCCAAATTCTTCGCACCTCGGGCGTCTGTTCTTGCCGTAAACTTGGCAAAAAAATTTATTACGGTCTGGCTCACAAAAATTTTATTAAGGCCAGCGACCTTCTCCGGGACGTCTTGGTCGAGAAATATAAAAAAGATGACAAACTCGCCGACGAACTGACCCTGAAAATGTCCGACCTGGTTCCCTTGACCGTTGATCCCGTTTGCGGCATGCGCTTGTCACCAAAAACCGCCGCCTTCGCCTACAAACATGAAGGCGAAAATTATTATTTCTGTGCTTCCGGCTGCCTTCATCAGTTTAAGGAAAAACAATGAACGAAAACAAATTCATTATTGCCATCGTCGCCGTCACCCTTTCTCTGTTAGTCGGCGTTGTTCTTCTGGCCGGGAAAATGAGCAGTTCCGCCAAGGTCGAATCGAGTAATGATGCGCAGGCGGAAGTGGGCTCGATGTCTTATGATTGGGGGAAAATCGGCATCAATAACGGTAATGCCGAAGCCGTTTTCGAAATTAAGAGTAATGGTAGTCAGCCGCTAAAACTTTTTAACATCATTACTTCGTGCGCTTGTACCACCGCTCAAACCATTGTCGACGGCAAGGGCTCCCCTCTCTTTGACATGCACTCCCAATCCACTTACGTTACCGAGGTCCCGCCTGGAAGTACCGCCCAATTAAAAGTTGTTTTCGATCCCTTATTCCACGGGCCGAACGGTCTGGGCCCTATTACTCGTCAGATTACCGTTACCACCAACGATGCCAATAATCCAAAGCTCGAATTTAGTTTATCTGCTGACGTCGTAAAATAATTATTAAGTATTAATAAACCCATGAAATTTTTAAGTCCTTCACTCGTCCTCGTCGCCGGAGGATCCCTCCTCCTTCTCTTCGCCGTTAGTTCATTTGCTTTTGATGTCGACATCAAGCCCAGTCCGAAAATTCAGGCTCTCAAGAGCCTTCTCTTTCCCACGCCCACCCCGGTTCCAACTCCTTCGGTAGAAAGTTTGGCCGACGCCGTTATTCCGACTTCGGGCTATACCGTCAACATCAAATGGGGTGACATTGGCAAAAAACTGGTCGCTAGCGGCGCCATTGATCTCACCAAATACAAAGAAAATTACAAAGACCCTCAATATCAGGAATTGCTCAAATATTTAACGGAAGACCAGGATAAGGGCATTACTATCACCCAGCAAAATTCCTACTTCTGGATCAACACTCTTTGGGCCCTCGGTCTGGTCCAAAAGTCGGACGTTCTCGACAAGGGCGTCATGGGCACCCAATACAAAAAGGAAGTTGGTAACTTCGCCAGTACCGGCGGCTGGACCTTGGGTACTAAACCGGCAACCAAGCTTTACAGCAGTGCCCAAATCATTCCCTTGACGAGCGAGCAAAACCAGATGGTGACAAAAATCGCCGAAAACATCTATCGTCCTTGTTGCGGCAACTCCACCGCTTTTCCGGACTGCAACCACGGTATGGCCATGCTTGCCCTAATCGAGTTAATGGTCAGTCAAGGTTATTCAGAGACGGAAGTATACCAAGCCGGTCTCGCCTTTAATTCCTACTGGTTCGGCCAAACTTACATGGACCTGGCCTACTATTTCAAGACCAAGGAAAATCTTGACTGGAAGAACGTCGATCCAAAGAGAGCTCTTTCGGCTGAGTTTAGTTCCGCTCAAGGTTATCAGGCTATCAAAAAGCAAATTGAAGGAGTGGCCCCCCAAAAGCCCAGTACCGGCGGCGGTTGTGGGGCTTAAAATATGAAGTGGTTGTTTTTTCCTGCCCTGATCATCCTCACCTTAGTTTTCCTCCCGCGCCTTATTACGGGAGGGAAACGCGCCGTGGTTGAACCGATCCTGGTTACCCCACAGGAGGCCAAATCGTTGATCCGAGAGAAGAAAGTCTTTCTTTTGGACGTCCACACCCCCGAGCAAGTCCACATTCCCGGTACCGACGCCTTCGTTCCTTACGACCAGATTGAAACTAATCAGGCGAAACTACCCCCCGACAAAAATACCCCCATCCTCGTCTATTGCCGCTCGGGCTCGATGAGCAAAATAGCCGGTGAAAAACTAGCCAAACTCGGCTACCAAATGGTTTATGACCTTGGTGGCGGGATCAACGCCTACCGCGAAGTCGCCGCCGGGGTAGAAATGAGCCCACCCGCCCAGGATCTGGGTCAGGTAGTTTACGGCGAAGTAGCCAAGACCGCCTTTACCCTTACCAATTTCACCCCCGCCCCCCTGACGATCACCCGGGTTTCGACCTCCTGTGGCTGCACCAAAGCGGCCGCCAAAAACATGAAGCTTGATCCATATGCTTCGACCGAAATTGACGTCACCTTCGATCCCGCTGTCCACCAAGACGACACCGATCTAGGGGAATTAACCCGGACTATCTACATCGAAACTGACAACCTTAACTTCCCGAAGGTTACCGCCGAAATCAAAGCGATAGTTATAAAAAAGTAATTCATGTGACCTCTACCGAAATCATCGTTGTAATCGGCAGCCTTATCGCCAGCTTGTCCATTCTTTATTATTTCTTCGGCGGCAAAAAATAAACATGCTTACCACCACCGTTTCCATCAAGGGGATGCACTGCGCCTCTTGTGCCGCCTCCTTAGAAAAAGTCTTTGAAAAAGTACCCGGCGTCGAAAGCGTTGCGGTCAATTTCGCTACCGAGAAAGGCCAGCTCACTTCTTCCTCCCCGCTCGATCTTGCTACGATCAAAAAGGCGGCCCAAAGCATTGGCTACGACATCTACGACGACTCGGCTGCGTCAGCCGATCCCGAAACCGCCGCCCGCCAAAAGGAACTCGCCGACAAAAAAATCAAAATTATCAGCGGCGGAATTCTGGCCGTTATTTTGATGGTTTTGTCGTTCAAGGATATGTTGGGCATCCTTCCCGAATTGTCATTACGAACGGTTTTGCTTATTTCTTTTGTTTTAGCCACCCCGGTTCAGTTCTGGGTCGGCGGCGAGTACATCACCTCCGCGGTCAAAGCCTTCAAACACCGTTTGGCGAATATGGACACCCTTATCAGCACCGGTACTCTGGCCGCCTATCTCTATTCCACTGTCGCCACCTTTTTCCCCTCGCTTTTTGAATCGGCCGGTTTAAAGCCTGAAATTTATTTCGAGACCGCCGCGATTATTATTGTTCTCATTATGTTGGGTAAGTTTTTGGAGCTGCGCGCCAAAGGCCAGGCTTCAGAGGCGATCAAGAAACTTCTCGGCCTCGCCGCCAAAACTGCCCGGGTCAAACGCGGTAAGGAATTTGTTGAGGTCGCCATCAGCGAGGTCAGAGTCGGGGACGTGATTTTGGTTAAGCCGGGAGAAAAAATCCCGGTCGATGGAGTAATCCTGACTGGAGAAAGCGCCATCGACGAGTCAATGGTCACCGGTGAATCGCTCCCCGTTGAAAAGAAGAAAGGGGATTCGGTCATCGGTTCGACGATCAACCGGTCGGGCAGTTTCCAGTTTAAAGCGACCAAAATTGGCGCCGATATGGTTCTGTCCCAAATCGTCAAACTGGTTGGCGAGGCTCAGGGATCAAAGGCTCCGATCCAGCGCCTCGCCGACCTGATCTCGGGCTACTTTGTCCCCGTTGTTTTAGTCATCGCCGTCGTTACTTTTACTACCTGGTTTGTTCTCTATCCGGCTCCATCGCTCACCGCCGCTCTTGTCGCCGCCGTCACCGTTCTTATCATTGCTTGTCCCTGCGCTTTGGGCTTGGCCACTCCGACTGCCGTTATGGTTGGCACCGGTAAGGGAGCGGAGCACGGGATATTAATCAAGGACGCCCAGGCGCTTGAACTGCTTCACAAAGTGAAGGCCGTTATTCTCGACAAAACCGGTACCCTCACCAAAGGTAAGCCCGAAGTGACCAACGTGATTATGGCGGCCAAAACGAAATGGAAAGAAAGCGAGCTCGTTCGTCTGGCTGCCTCTGCCGAATCTCATTCGGAACATCCTCTCGGTCAGGCGGTGGTTAATTACGCCAAAGAAAAGCAGCTGAAGATTTCTACTCCGAAGAGTTTTAAATCCATCACCGGCGCTGGTATCAAGGCCAGCATCAACCGGGTCGAGGTGGTGGTCAGTAGCCCCAAATACGCCCTCGATTTTGACGGGCCCGACGCCGATCTTACCGCTATTATTGAAAGACTCCAAGGCCAGGGCAAGACCGTCCTGGTCGTTATTTTAAATCGAGAAACCACCGGCCTGATCGCCGTCGCCGATACCCTCAAAGAGAACTCGGTCGAAGCGGTTGGTGCGCTGAAAAAGTTAGGGCTAAAAGTCTATATGCTTACCGGAGATAACCAAAGGACCGCCCAGGCAATCGCCAAGCTTGCCGGTATCGACTATGTTTTAGCTGAAGTCTTGCCGGAGGACAAAGCCAGAGAAGTCAAAAAATTACAAGCGGTTCTCAAAGAGCAAAAACAACTGGTGGCGATGGTGGGCGATGGCATCAACGACGCCCCCGCCCTCGCCGCCGCTGACGTCGGTATCGCTATGGGCGCCGGCACCGATATCGCCATGGAATCGGCCAGCGTCGTCCTGATGAACAGCAACCTCGACTCAATTCCTGCCGCCATCAAACTCTCCCGCTCGACCCTCAGAATTATCAAGGAAAACCTCTTCTGGGCCTTCGCCTACAACACCATTCTTATCCCCGTTGCTGCCGGTATTCTTTATCCTTTCTTTCAGATTCTATTAAGTCCCATCCTTGCTTCCGCCGCGATGGCTTTTTCCTCTGTCTCCGTCGTCGCCAACTCCCTTCGTTTGAAAAAATTTAAATTTGACTAGCCATGATCGGTCTTGCTCCCGTCATCCAGCTTTCCCTCCTCGCTTCTTTCATTGCCGGCATGATTGCCCTCTTTGCCCCCTGTTGCGTCACCTTTCTATTACCGGCTTATTTTGCCAACATCTTCAAAGAGAAAAAGCGAGTCCTGTTGATGACTTTCATTTATTCACTGGGGATTTTTACCGTCATGTTGCCGGTGGTTCTGGGCGCCCGGGTTTTGACCCAAATTTTTCTCGACTTACACGATCAGACTTATATTATCGGTGGTTTATTTCTGATTTTTGTCGGTTTCCTCGGTCTTTTAGGCGTCAAGCTGCCCATGCCCCATATTGTTTCCAGTCGGCAGGCGGGAGATCCTATCTCCACTTACATTTTAGGGATCATCGCTGGGATTACTAGTGCCTGCTGCGCCCCGGTCCTCATCGGTGTTCTGGCCTTAACGACACTAAGCCCGACCCTCCCCTTGGCTCTTTTGACCGGTTTCTTCTATGTTCTCGGCATGGTCACTCCACTGTATCTCACCAGCCTTTTCATCGAAAAAGGTAATTTTCTGGCCAACCCCATCTTTCGCCGCCCAATTTTCGGCCGCGTTACTCTCTCTAACTTAGTCTCATTTGTCATGTTCGTCTCCTTAGGTCTTTTGCTTATTTTCCTCGCCCTGACCGGCCGTCTTTCGATGACCGGGGCTGAAGAAGCCAGTAGTCGCGCCATCCAGTCAGCCGCCACCAACTTTACAACTCTTGTTGGTCGTGTCCCTGGTCTGGATGTCATCTTTACTCTAATAGCCGCCTTTCTTCTCTACAAATTCATCACCAAAGCCTTTAGCAAAAAATGAAAAAAAGTTTTCTTTACGGCATCCTCGCTGCTCTTGCCCTCGTTGCTTTTTACTTTGCCGTCATGCTGTTCTTTACCAGAAGTTTATCGGTTGCCATTTCCCAAATCGAGGCTCTCTTTTTCTGGTTTGCCCTTCTCGTTCTCGGTTTTGGCATCCAATTCGGTCTCTTTACTTATCTAAAGACGTTGATCAAAACCGCAGATTTCTCCTCGGATGGTGGCCGAATGGACTCCTCCGAGGTGAAATCGACAACATTCACCGCCGCCAATACGGGAATGTCCGGCGTCTCGATGGTGGCCTGCTGTGCTCATCACCTGACCGATGTCCTACCCCTCTTTGGTCTGGCCGGCCTTTCTCTTTCTGACGAAACGGGGCAAGTCTATGGTTCAGCGGTTTGGGAAGGCACGCCCCCGGGTGGCCACCATCGCGAAGGCACGCTAACCTTCAACGATAACTTGGTAGAAACCAAATCAGTCAGCTTGATTCTGCGCGACATTGCCGGCATTTCGAAACGTGAATTTAATTGGCAGCTATAACTATGGACTACCCGGAAGAATGGAACCAGCTTCCCCGTCATGAGCGCAGAAAAAGGATAAAACTTCTCAGGCGCCAAAACGAAAAACAAACTCAGACTCTGAAAAAAATTGCCGCAATCGGTCTAGTCCTCCTTGCTTTCCCAATCCTATTTTTGTCATACAAATTCCTCACCAAAAAATCACCCGAAAAAATCGTTTTTGAACAAAAGGTGGAAACAGTTTCGTTAGATGGAAAAGTCCAGGAATTTCCCATTGAAGGCAGAACTCACGTGTCGGCACGAACTGCGGTTTCCTACAAAACCAACCCTCCCACTTCTGGCGACCACCTGACCGAGGCCGAAAGCTGTTAGCATCAAGAGGTCGGACCTCTTGATGCTATTTTATAATGAGCATGAACACGGCCCGGAAGTAACGTAGGTCGGGTGTCGTGTTTTGCGGTCTAGCTGTTAGTCTTTGCTAAATAGTTTGCTCTTTTCTTGTTAATCTCTCTCGTATTCTTCCTCGTAAGGCCTCTGATGAGGAACCGATGAGCGTTTCTGGTTCGCTAACCTCCATCTCTCGTTCCAATAGTCTTTTCACTTCGTGCTCTAAACCACTGAACAAAATTCCTCTACCACCTTCGGGAAGAGTAGCTCTTATTCTCTCAGCGATGTATTCATCTCGTTCTTCCAAAAGATACGCACCCACCTTTTTGTATTCCAATCGGGCCGCCCGTCTTTGTTCTTCGTCTTTGGCATTAAAAATAGCTTGCAGGGCAGAGTATTCCTGCATCAAAAGGGGCAGATTTTCTGTTCCCACAATATGTGCCCCCTTATCCCTAAACCAGCGAAGAAGATCGTAATTGGCTGTTTGCGTTTCATCAACAATTTTTGTCACCATCTCTGCTGAAATGTCCGGCAGCCCATCTTGGTAGACTCTTAACTTGGAAAAATCCATAGCTAACGCCTGCGTGTATTCAGAAACCGCCTGCCAATACCGAATCGCCATGGTTTCGTATTCTTGATCCACGGGGACCTGGCTTCCAAAGCTTCCAAAATCGGCGCGAGTATGGATGACTGGGATAATTAATAGATGACGTTTATCTGGCATTTTCGGCGATTTTACCATAACCGATAGTTTTACACCGATAGTTCTAATTTTCCCCTTGACTTATACATCAACATGCACAACAATGCACTTAATAAATTTGTTATAAGGAGGGTAAAAATGCCGAAGGAAACATGTCCTCACTGTGAACACAAAGTAGAACTCCCTTATGGTAGTAAAGTACGTTGCCCAAATTGCGCAGAAAGGGTAAATGTATTCGACGCCGAACATCCGTTGCGTCCAAAACCGGTGGAGAGCGGCTATCGCAGTGGTCCTTTGGTTGGTGATAGTCCGACACGTCACGAATCCCACGAGGGTCGTGCCGGGAGCTCAGCGTCTGAAAGGGGTATCACATATAAAAATATTGGCGGCCTCAATGAAGTTATCACTGAACTGGATATCGTGGTCA
>JBBTWQ010000045.1:0-14892 GCA_038062695.1 Patescibacteria group bacterium
AGCAGTTATCGATTCCAAAAACTGCAGTCTTCCGGAAGATGCATCGACTGTAAATCTCACTTTAATACCATTGGGTAACGCCAAAAATCTCTGCGGTTTAGCCAATTTCGGCCATTTCTCTTCTAGCCAATTTTGACTTACAGGGTGACCAAAATCCAAGAGTTGGGCCAATGGTACCCCGGCACTGCGAAATCTTACCCGTGCCTCAATTAACGATTCGGCGGTTACTTTCTTACCCCAGGCCGGGTATGAGTATTCACCGATTCCAACAAATCTCCCCAAAATAATTCCTTTAATCCGACTAGCTCTTTTGTGATTAAGGATCATGTCGATCTGTCGTTGGAGAGTGCTTTTCTCAATCCACCATTCCTCGAGCCCCAGAATAAGATCCCCCGATCCATGCATCAAGGGATCAAAACGCGTCCCCAGCGTTGCCACCAAACTATCCAAATTTGAGACCAACAACTTTCCTTCGGCCTGACCGGAAATAAAACTTCTCCAATTGGCTTCACTCCCGATCTCGAGAC
Source organism: Patescibacteria group bacterium (assembly GCA_038062695.1). Taxonomy (GTDB): domain Bacteria; phylum Patescibacteriota; class Microgenomatia; order UBA1400; family MFAQ01; genus 2-01-FULL-50-23. Next base: position 528 of record JBBTWQ010000045.1, read on the forward strand.
CCGTTTCACCGAAAAGCATCCGCCGGAGCCAGTCTTGGCTCTTTTGATCTTTGTCGATTATTCCGGAAAAGTTCGGGCCCTGGATTGAAGCAATCCGAAAACTCATCAGGGCGTTTAACAAAATACAAACATCAGAGTAACCGATAAACCATTTTGGATTCTGGCGTAGTTTTTGAATCACCTCTTTGGAAAAAACCGGTAACACCTCTGTCGCCGCGTAACCACCCTCGGCCGCCCAAATCACCTTCACTTCCGGATCATCAATCATCTTCAAAATATCCTCGCGTCTTTCTTCGGGCGTCCCGGCCGCAAAGTCTCCAACCATCGAATACAAATGTTTCCCCAGCTTTGCTTTCAGGCCCCATTCAGCCACCAGCTTGATGTTCGGACTGATATATTTTTTCTCAATCGCATCCGATGGAGCGATTACTCCGATGACGTCTCCTTTCGCCAGTGCCGCCGGTTTTACAAAATCACTCATAAAACCTATTATAGCAGGCTAAAATAGGCACTTTTAGCTTTACATCAATGTTTTATGCCTATTTCGAGGCTAAGTTCATCAAAATACTTGAACCTAAAATTTTTCCTCGCTAGGCACAAAAAACCACCATTTTTCAAAGCTAAACGGTATAATCTAGCCAATGTTTGACTTCAAGGTCACCGGCAAGCTTCTGGGCCGCGGTCGCACCGGCGTCTTTTCTACGCCCCACGGCGACCTCGCCACTCCCGTTTTCATGCCCGTTGGCACCCACGCCTCGGTCAAATCGGTTAACCCCAGGGAACTGGAGGAGATCGGCGCTCAAATCATTCTGGCCAACAACTATCACCTCTTTCTTCGCCCAGGCAGCGACGTTATCGCCAAGCTCGGCGGACTGCACGCCTTCATGAATTGGGACAAACCAATTCTCACCGACAGCGGCGGTTTTCAAGTCTGGTCACTTGGCCAAGAGAAAGCGGGCTTGGCCAGAGTCAAGGAGGACGGCGTCGAGTTCCGCTCCCACCTGGACGGCTCCATCAACTTTCTTTCCCCCGAGATCGCCATCGACTCTGAAGTAAAGCTCGGCGCCGATATCATCATGGCTTTTGATCAATGCACTTCCGATACCGCCAAAAAAGATGCGGCCCGAACCGCCCTCGAACTGACCAATACCTGGCTGCTTCGCTCTGTCAAAGAATGGCAAAGACACGGTACCGAAAAGCAAGCTCTCTTCGGCATCATCCAAGGTGCTCTCCATGAGGATCTACGCCGTGAAGCCGCCCAGTTTGTTGTTTCCAAAAATCTCCCCGGCATTGCCATCGGCGGTGAAACCATCGGCTACAACATGACCGGCACTAAACAGGTCCTCGACTGGATTGCCGAGACTCTCCCCGAAAACAAACCCCGCTATACCATGGGCCTGGGACTAAAACCCTCCGATGTCCTCACTGCCATCTCTCTGGGCATTGATATGTTCGATTGCGTCGCCCCCACTCGGCTCGCCCGAAACGGCGCCCTTTATACCGGCAAGGTAATAAGCAAAAATAGCGCATACCGTTTCGAGAGTAACTATCCCAACGAAAGGATCAATATCGGCAATAAAGAATTCGCCACCGCCGGCGGCCCCATTGACGAGAACTGTGATTGCCCCACCTGCAAAAATTTCAGCCGTGCCTATCTCCACCACCTATTCCGATCCAAAGAACTGCTCTATTACTCCCTCGCCAGTGTCCACAATTTACGGCTGATGTTAAAAACCGTTGAAGACGCTAAACAATTAGCATCGCGTCGCCAAAGCTGAAGAAACGGTAGTCGTTTTCGATCGCCCGCTGGTAGGCCTTTCCCGTCAGACTGGATTTGAAAGAAGTAAATTTATCTTTTGTGTTCGGGAAAGAAACAAAAGCGGAAACCAACATCACCAGGGTACTCTTCGGCAAATGAAAGTTGGTCAGCACCTGATCGACAAATTTAAACTTATACGGCGGATAAATGAAAATATTTGTTTCGCCGTCACCGGGTCTCAAGCTACCATCCTCCGCGACACAACTCTCCAGTACCCGCGTCGTCGTCGTCCCGACGGCAATAATTTTTTTACCTTCCCTTCTTGCCTGATTCAACCTCGCCGCCGTTCCCTCATCGAGAGAAAACCACTCCGCATGCATTTCGTGGTCTTCGACTCTTTCTGTCTTTACCCCCCGGAAAGTCCCCAAACCAACGTGCAGAGTTAAAAATTCGGTTTGAACTCCTTTTTTGGAGAGAGCCGCCAGTAAATCACGGCTAAAATGGAGTCCGGCCGTCGGCGCCGCTACCGAACCCTCCTTCTTGGCATAGACCGTTTGATAAACCCGGCGCAATTCCCTTTCGGTTTTATGGCTGTGAATGTAGGGTGGTATCGGCGTCTTGCCAAATTCGAAAATCCTCTCCCGCAAAAACTCACCTCTGTCGCTGAATTTGAGAATCACCGTCTCCTCCTTCTTCTCAATTACCTCGGCACGCAAAGCCTCCACTTCAATCTTCTGCCCCACCCTTAACCCCGGTTTACTAATCGCCTCCCAAGTGTCACTTTCCAGCTGTTTCACCAGAAGTAACTCGACCTTTCCACCGGTTGACTTCATTCCCAACAAACGGACCGGAATCACTTTGGTCTGATTAAAAACCAGAACATCGTTAGTCGAAAGGATCGCCACCAAGTCAGAAAACCGCCGATCAACTATTTTTCCCGTCTCCCTATCGACGAGCATCAATTTCGCGCTATCCCTTGGATCCGCCGGTTCCTGGGCAATTTTCTCAATATCCAGTTGGTAATCAAACAGCGTACTTCGCATCGGTCTATTCTAACCCCAAGTCGCTATTTCTTTCTGGGGCAATTTTAATTTCCTTGGGAATGGCACCATTCTTCAGCTCCCCTACCTTCCACATAAACAGCCGTCCCTTACTTTTCGCATTAGTCGCTCCTTTGACAAAGACCCTGGCTTCCTCAAGAATCGGTCGGGCTGTATTTTTACAAAGCCGCATATACAAACTGGTGTGGGCTTTGTCGTCCAATTCTAGCGCCAACCGATAAGCATAGTCCTGCCATTCACGGCTGATCCGCCTTTGTTTATCGCTATCGACTTGGTACTTATCCAGAATCTTGCTCAGAGGACTAAATCCCGTCATGCCCCCATCTTACGTGACACTGTGCCACTGTGCCACTGCTCTTCAACTCTCTTTCTGCATCCCCAGGGTCAGCCAGGTGCCAACGCTCCCTAGCCCAAAAACCACCCACCAGAAATAATTTGTCCCGACAAAAAGCAAAAGGAACATTGGTCCCACCACCCGCGAGAGCGAGTAAATCACTTCGCGATAAGTAAAAAATTCCAACACGCTTTTCGCCCTCTTGCCGGCACTATACAAATAAGCGTCATAATCAACCCCCCAAAAAGGCAGGCTCATCCGGAAAACGGCATCAAAAGAAAGTAAGCCTAGAACGCCCCGAATGAGGGGGCGCAACAGCGTCAATAATCCCAAAAAGATGGTGGCCAGAGAGTATTCTTTCTCATCCTCAGTTCCACCAAGTGCCCGTTTTTTGTCAAACACCCTGCCGGCCAAATAAATTGCTACCGCCGATAGGGCGAAGGTAATCGAGGTTAGGGCACCAAGAACGGTGAAACTACCAACAATGAGGTAAACATATAGCGGCCAAAAGTTAGCATCGACCATGTTCGCCAATCCCTGACCAATAAACGACCAATGGAGGTGCCGTTCCTTCTTGTTCTCCATCCACTTCTCGAAACGAGAGAGACTTATTCCATTTTTAATTTGATAATCGCCAACGAAAAAGATCGGTATCGCCGACAGCAGACAGATAAAAGTCGCGACCGCGAAAAGCAGGCCAAAGCCCGAAGTCGCCACCAACACCCCTCCGACAAACGGCCCCAAAATCGAAGAAACCTGATCGAGCAGGGCCAGAAAACTGACCTCTCCGCCATAACGGTCCTTGTCTCCATCCAGCGACAGGATCGACAGCCTCGCTAGCCAATAAATCGGGATGAGTATCGCCGCCACGACCGACAAAGCAATAATTAGTACCAGGCTTCGGTCAAAAATGGCGGGCAAAATAAACCACACTGATAAAAGCAAAGACGACAACAAGATCGACATCTTGAAACCAATCCGGTTAACCAGACGCCCCAGGGGCCCGGCCAGGAGGAAGACTCCTCCCCTCTCAATAACCAGGGACAAAATCAACACCCGAAAACCCAACGTCAATCCACCGCTCTCAAAGCCCCACAAAAAGACGTACGCCGGAAAGAAGATCGCCACCATCGACCCCGCCATCTCCCGGAGCAGATTATTTAAATAGAGCGCTCGCACGCCAGAAATCTTGACCGCCTGATGAACGACCTTCCGCTGCCAGTAGTGCTCTAAAATCATATCCTTTCTAATTCTTTAACCGCTTTCTCCATCACCCCCTCGATAATCTCTTTTTCCCCCGGCAGAAAATCAGATAAAACATACTCGTCTCCCGGTGTTCGCGCCTGCCCCGCCGGCCGGTTATCTACCCCCAGCCTCAGCCGCCAAAAATTGGCCGTTCCCAGCTGTTCCTCAACCGAAGTCAGACCGTTATGGATTTTCGGGCCAACCCCCTTTTGGATTTTGTATTCCCCCAACCTGATATCCAGGTCATCGTGGATCACCATCAGGTCGTCAGTCGTAACTTTGTAAAAATTAACCAGTTTTGCGACTACCTCACCCGACCGGTTCATAAACATCTGCGGCTTCACCAACAGACAATCTCTCGACTTTAGTATCAGCGCCTCAAACTTCGACTCCCACTCTGCCTCTTCGGCTAACCGATCGACCACCATAAAACCAACATTGTGACGGTTCTCCTTATGCTCGTCTCCGGGGTTCCCCAAACCGACAATCAATTTCATCTGTTTTATCATAGCATTGGTATAATCACTTTCGATTATGACCAATCCTGCGCTTTCGATAATCATCCCCACCCTCAACGAGGAAAGGTATCTCCCCACCCTTCTGACCGACCTTTCCCGGCAAACTTACCGCGACTTCGAGGTTATCATTGTCGACGGTCATTCCACTGACCGAACCGTGGCCAAGGCGAACCTCTTCGCCCACCGTCTGCCTCTTTTCAAGATCGTTGCCAGCCCTGTCCGCGACGTCTGCCGGCAAAGAAATTTGGGCGCCGGAGAAGCCCAGGCCGAGACCCTCCTCTTTCTCGACGCCGATAACCGAATTGCGCCCCACTTTCTCTTGGGACTTAAATACCGCCAGGAACAGTCAAGAACCGACTTTTTCACCACTTGGGTCAAGGCCGAAGAAAACAGTCTCGCCTCGCAGGCCGCCGATACTCTAATTAATCTCTATATGGAAAGCCAGAAAAACACCCCCTCTCCCTTTGGTGTCGAAGCCGCTTTCGGCGCCGACCGGACCAAGTTTCTAAAACTAAAAGGTTTTGACCGCTCTCCTTACGAAGGCGCCCGTCTACTCAAAAGAGCCGTTGCCAAAAAAATGACTTTTGCTGTTTTCAAGGACCCCACCTATAGCTACTCTCTCCGTCGCGTCCGAAAATTGGGCACCTTTAATGCCATCAGCCGCTACGCCGTCACCGAAATCTACCGACTCTTGGACCTGGCGTTGCCGAGAAAGAAAGCCGCCTCTCTTTATCCCATGAACGGCGGCAACTTCTACGAAACTGAAGCAATGCGCCAAAGTTTCTTTGCTAACCTCCGCACCAAAATCAAGTTCCAAGAACAAAAGGATCGCCTTACCGCCTTGGCCCGCTCCTTCCTCTTTGCCGAAGAAGAGTCAGACGGTAAGCATTAGCTCCAAACCAACAAAACCCAGGAAAACTCCGATTAGGATTACCCCTTCGAAACGATCAAGTCTCCGCTTGGTCGAAGTGAAAAGCCAGAACAAACCAAAAACAACGACAAAGGCCATGTTCACCAATGAATAATTGGCCATCCTCTCGGTTTCAAAAGGAGAAATCAGGGCCAACAGACCAACGATCAGGGTCGCGTTGGTGACGATACTGCCAAAAAGGTTGCCCATGATCAAAGCCACCTCTTTCTTTGCCGCCGCCGCCATCGCCAGTGTCAGTTCAGGTAAGGTCGTCCCTAACGCCACGCCAATCAAACTCAAAACCACCGTTGATATTCCTAGCGCCGGAGCCAACTGAACTACCAATCTTACAATCATTTCTGCCGAAAGCACCAGTATCACAATTCCCAAAAACATAAACAGCAGTGAGCCATCCTTTTTCTCTTTATGCCACTCTTTGACCCGAGCCAGGATACCCCTTTTGTGAGCGGCACTCGCCTGGGCCAAACTACCACCTCTCCCATCGATGACCACTCCTCGTAAGTAAATCAAATAGATCACCACCAAAATTAAACCATCCAGACGCGATAATCCGCCATCCAGCAAAAGTAAAATTGGCGCGATCCCGGCAAAAAACATTGCCGCTAACTCCCAACGAAAATAATTACCGACTACCGGTAATGCCCCGGCCACTATTGTCGCCCCCCCGATGACCATACTCAAATTAGCTACATTCGCTCCCAGTAGGTTCGCCAAAGAAATTTCCGGTCGCCCGGCAGTCCCCGAAACAACAGCGATCGATAGCTCCGGTAGCGAAGTCAACAAAGCGACCAAAATCGTCGCTGCTGCCAATTTCCCCCGATTGGATAAACCCAAGACCAATTTATCAAACGCCGACACCACCATCCCCGTCCCGATCGCCAAAAAAACAAAAAGTAAAATCAAAACGACTATCTTTAAGAGCACAACTTAACTATACCGTGTCACCGTGACACTGCGCCACTTTCTTTTAGTCACCATTCCTGAAAAAAAGACTCTTCACTGTCTCCACCGTCGCGATAAGAAGCAAGCCGCCCAAAAACAGGTAGCCCCACTCGGTGATAGAAATGGCAACCGTCTCAAAAATCGTCTGCAGCGGCCGCCAGTAAATTGCCAGCGCCTGCAAAGCCAAGCCGCCAAACACCCCCAGGTTCAGGAAAGGATTTTTGAAAAAGTTCTCCTTCCAAATTGGCCGCGATAGAGACCGGCTAGAAAAAACATAAACCAGTGAACTGATTCCCTGCATCGTGAAAGCCAGCGTTCGCGCGTAAACCAAATCATAACCCGCCACGAAGTACGAAAACCAAAAAACAAAAAGTGCCAAAACCCCCGCCGTCAGCGAGATTACCGCGATCAAGGCGATTCTTTTTGGCTCCAAAATCGGCTCATTTCTGGCAATCGGCCTCCTTGACAACAAGTCTTTTTCTTTGGGCTCTACCGTTAGGGCTATATAGGGAAAACAATCGCTAATCAGGTTAATCCACAGTATCTGGGAGGCCAGAAGCGGCAACGGCCAACCGAAATAAATCGAAACCACCACCACCACAATTGCCGCGAACGAATCCGAAAGCAAAAACAAAATCACCTTGCGCAAGTTATCAAAAATGCCTCGACCTTCCTCCACTGCGGAAAGAATCGTCATAAAATTATTATCCAAAAGAATCAGATCGCTCACCTCCCGGGCCAAATCACTGGCGCTATCCACCACGATGCCGATGTCTGCCCTTTTGAGGGCCGGCACGTCATTCACCCCGTCGCCCATCATCGCCACCGTCTCCCCTTCTTTCTGAAGCGTCTCCACGATAAAAAGCTTCTGTTCCGGCGAGGTTCTGGCAAAAAGGACCGCGTCGATGATTTTGCCCTTCTTTTCGGCCGGAGCCAGGGTTGTAAACTCGTCCCCCGTCATTACTAATTTCTCGTCAACGGCGAATCCCTCCACCAAACCCGCCTCCCTGACCACCGCCCAGGCGGTCTCTTTGTAGTCCCCCGTAATCACTTTCAGTTTCATTCCAGCGCTAATCGCCCGCCGCAGTGATTCGGCCACCCCGTCACGGACCGGATCGGTAAAAAGCACCAGCCCCAACCACTCGTAATCGCGGACTTCAGCTCTGATGATCTTCTTTTTTCCGTCAACTGCGTTTAGTTTTTTCATGCCAATGGCCACCATCCGATACCCCCTAATGCCCAGCTCCGCGAATCGCTCCAGCCACTTCTTTCTTTCCGCCGCCGTCTTGAATTTTGAAAGAGACAGAACCACCTCGGGAGCGCCGCTGATAAACTCCACCACCTCCCCCGCCCCAGTCACATGCCGCGTCACCACATACTTGAACTTGTGATCAAATGGTATTTCATCGATGCGGGTAAATTCGGAAATGGCATGCAACCCGACTCGCTTTTCTAGCCGCAGAACCGCCCAGTCCCGCATCGAAATATCCAACGGATCGCGCAAATCATTACAAAGAAGCGCTATCTCAATTAACCACTTCATTCGCGCGGGGTCGTGTTTTCCCTCATCGGCGATTTGTTCATCCACTTCTTCTTTTAGGTCGGTCACCGCTCCCACCGCCGTCATTTTTCCCTCGGTAATTGTTCCCGTCTTGTCCAGGCAGATCACCGACACGCTCCCCAAGGTTTCTGTCGCCACCAAACCACGGACAATCGCTTTTTTCTTTAAGATTCGCTTCATTCCCACCGCCAAAATTACCGTCAGGCCCACCACCAGTCCTTCGGGAATCGCCGATACCGCCAAGGCCGCCGAGGTGTTAAGAAATTCCAAAAACGATTTGCCCGTCAACAAACCATAGATAAACACCATTCCGGCAATCGCCGAGACTACCAACGTCAAATACCCGACCAACCTGTCAAGTCTCTTCTGGAGCGGCGTCCTGTCGGCCCCCTTCTCTCGCGTCACCTTCGCGATCCCTCCTATTTTTGTCCCGGCTCCCGTCTTTACCACCAGCATCTCGCCGATTCCCCTCTCCACTATTGTGCCCGTAAAACCCTTGTAATCAGAGCCTATTTCGTCAAAAGCGCCATTATCGAGAGTAAACGTATCCGTCGGCTGCCAACTTTTTTTTATCATCGGCATCGACTCTCCCGTCAAGATTGCCTCGTTCAGATACATGTCATCTTCGACTATCAGTAGTCCGTCGGCGGGCGCCCTCCAACCAATCGTCAGTTTCACTACATCCCCGGGGGCCAGCAAGGTGGCATCAATCTCCTTCCACTCGTCACCTCGTTTGACCCTCGCCCTTGGCGTCAGAAGCTTGGCCAGGGCCTCCATCGATTTCTCCGCCTTGTACTCCAAAGCAAAGCCAAAAAAAGTATTGATCAGCACTGCCGCCAGGATTACCCCCGCGTCAACCCAATTAGCCAACAAAAAAGAGACCCCGCTGGCGATCAAAAGCACATAAACCAAGGGCGAACGCAGTTGGTTTATCAGTATTCTTAACCAAACCTTTCCTTCATCAACCCTGACTTCGTTGCGTCCGTATCGTAGCCGTGCCTGTCTCGCCTCTTCTTCGGATAGACCTTTTCTCCACTCCATATAAATAAATCCTACCCTATCCTCTCCCTCTAAGTTAGAGGGAGATGTCGTGTACTCACGACAGAGGGCGTATGTCTCTTCCTTAACTCATTTCCGATTATCTCTACAACACTGTCAACATTATTCAATACTTCATCGTTCCAAAACCTCAAAACATTTATACCTAATTTATTCAGGCACACATCCCTTTCCTTGTCATATTCCTTTCTTTTTCGATGAAATCCTCCATCTAGCTCAACAGCCAATTTCTTTTCTGGACAGTAAAAATCCAAGATATAACCCTCCACCCCAAACTGTCTTCTAAATTGAAAACCCAGATGTTTTCTCTTCAGTTTATTCCAAATTAATTTTTCGGCTTTCGTTAAACTATTCCTCAACAACCTTCTTCGCTCTTTCAAAAGTGGATCATTCGAAACATACACATTCTCATTTTATTCCACTCCTCGCTGGCTCAATTTTAAAACCGACACTAATCATAGTGATGTTTATCCGTCTTCGCCTTGTAGACTTCGATCGCCATCGGTACCACCGAAATCAGGACGATAGCGATAATCAGATACTCGAAGTTATGTTTCACCCAAGGTAGGTTGCCAAAAAAGTAGCCCGTAAAAAGAAATAGTGTTACCCAAAAAGCGCCACCCATGATGTTGTAATAAATAAACTGCGAATAATTCATCTTGGAAACCCCGGCCACAAAAGGGGCAAAGGTCCGGACAATGGGGACGAAACGAGCCAACACAATCGCCGCCCCGCCATGCTTGTCATAAAAGGCTTGCGCCTTATGTAAATACTCCTTTTTCAACAACCGGTGGTTACCCTCAAAAACTCTTGGCCCTATGTAGTGCCCGATCCAATAGTTGACCGTGTCCCCAATAATAGCCGCCGCCACCAACAAGATAAATAACCAGAGGATCGAAAAGGCATTGCTGGCCGCCAATGCCCCGGCGGCAAAAATCAATGAATCCCCCGGCAAAAACGGGGTTACTACCAACCCCGTTTCCATGAAGATCACCAAAAACAAAAGGGCATAAGACCAAACCCCGAAGTTGGCTACGATTCTCGCCAAATTCTGATCAATATTGAGAAATAAATCTACGACCTGCCTAAGAATTTCTGTCATAGGGATTATTCTAACTGATTTCCTCCACCTCGGAGAGCGTTGTCACCCCGGCCAGATCTTTATCATCGCGAAACTTGATAAGCCGCGGAAACCGCAGCGCCACCCCGGCGCTATGGACCGGGCTTTTGGTAATCTCATCAGCCGCAATTTCGACCACCACTTTCGGCGTCGTCCAGACATCGGCGATGAGGGCCTTATCCACCTCATATTCCTTTGGCATTTCGGCGACCACCAAACCATCCAGCCTTTTCTTCAAATCCCGAAACTGTTCGTCTGATAACCCGGTCCCGATCTTGGCAATCGTCACCACCTTTTCCCCTTTTCTTACCCCCGCCAAAAATGCCCCCAAACCAAAATCAGTTCTCTTGCCCCGACCGCGATAGTAGCCCATTACCACTAAGTCCAAGGTGTCTGAAAGCTTCCCGGTACTCCCCTCTTTTTCCTTGATCTTCACCCAGTTCCAGCCCTGCCGCCCGGGGAGATAAAAACCGTCCCACTTTTTGATGACCGCCCCCTCAAATCCTTCTGCCAGAAACTCTTCATGCCACTTATGCAGCTCCCCCGCGTCAGTCGTCCTGTGTGTTTCGTCAACGACAACGGTCTTATTCTCCTTTATCGTTTCCGAAAGAATCTTTCTTCGCTCAAAATATGGTTCGGCAAGAAAAGTCTTACCGTCACGGGCCAAGATATCGAAAACGAAAAAACGCAAGGGGATGGCACTAGCGGCTTCGGGGATCCCATGTTTCCTTTTCCTGGTTATCGTCATCTGAAAGGGTAAAATCTTACCGGTCTTGATATCAATTCCCACCGCTTCGGCATCGAGAACTACCTCATCTCCGGCAATCCAATCCGCCAAACTCGAAAGCTCTGGAAACATCTGGCTGTTCTCTTCCAAATTACGGGTATACGTCTTCACTTTCGATCCGTCGCTAAAGCCTTTTCGTTTGAAATGGATTTGAACCCGCGTCCCGTCAAATTTTTGTTCGGCCGCCACCGCCCCCATTTTTTCGATAATCTCCGCCGCGTGGTTCAACCGCTGGCATAAGGCCGGCATCACCGGCACTCCTACTTCGACCTCCAAACGCACGAGCGCCTTATCCAGTCCTTTGGAAAGCACCATCCGCCCCAAATGCCCCGCATCCGGCCTGATTTGATAGGCTTCATCCAATTTCTTGCGCGCGCTTTTGTCACCCCTCTCGGCTACGGAAAGGGCGTCCAAAATTGTCTTGTCGGAGAACCCCAGCCGCAAGCGGCCCAAAACTATTCTCGCCACAAACTTCGCCGACAATTGGGGCAGATCGGCGAACAGCTTCGCCAATTCCGATACCTTTTTTTCCTGACTCCCTCCTCCGGCGTATTTAGCGATCAGGATCAGCCGCTCGTAAACCTCTTTGACCGATAATTTTTTGTCGCTAAACACCTTCTCGGGCAAATCCATCATCACCTCACCAACGTCGCCCTTCTTTTTAAAGTCCGCCAGGACCTTTTCGTTCTTCTCACCCGAAAGTTCGCCGATTGATCGCAGGAGCATCTTCCAACCGAGATTGAACTCCAAACCGGTATAAGTCGGCTCCAGGCGCCCCATCAGGATATAAATTGCACCGGCCACCTCTTCGGTAGAAAGTTTCGCCAATAGCCTGACCACTTCATCGGTGATCTCCAGCCGCGAAGATATCTTCTCCAGTTTCTCTAGCTGTTCTGCAAATTCTTTAAACCTCATATTATTTACGAAGTATATACCGCGCCCCTTTTGTTTTCCCTTTTTTCCTCACCAATTTTTTATCGGTCAGCGAGGTTAAGTCCCGCAGTATCGTGTCATCGGAAACCATTGGTAAGACGCTTCTCGCGTCCGCCATCGTCAACACCTCCCGCATTTCCAAGGCCTCCATCAGGGCCACCTGTCGCTCCGATAGGGCGATCTGCTTTCCCCCCAGCTTGGTCTTGATCGCCATGTCGACCGACAACCGCCTGACCCTTTCCTTCAACTTAGTCAGTTCGATCGCTAAAGCCTCGCAAAAAAAGGAGATCCACTCGGTCAGATCATTATTATTCTTTTCGACGCTCGCCAAAGCGGCATAGTAACTCTCCAGATTTTTATCAAAAAATTCCTCGATGCTGAAAAAGTGTTTGAAGTTATACCCCTCCGCCGCCAGAACCAGCAGGGCAAAGGCCCTCGCCACCCGGCCATTGCCTTCGATAAAGGGGTGAATCCGCACCAATTCGTAGTGAGTGATCGCCGCTTTAATTACCGGATGGATTTCATCCTTGGCTACTCCGGCAAGCCAGCGCCAGTAATCTTCCATCTGGTAGGGCACTTCCACCGGCAGAGGCGGCCTCCCAACCACTTCACCATCCACTACTCCACGGACCGTGACCGGCAAAGTCCGATAGACTCCCAATTGGTGCGACGGGAGCAACTTCTCCGTTGTCAACGAATGGATCTGTAGTAATTCCTTCTCCCCAAAAAGCGTCCCGGTTTTTTTGCCCAACCGCGCCAACTGGTCGACAAACCGAATCACGTTTCGATAGTTAATTACTTCCTGAACGTCACGTTCCCGAGCCACGATGCCGGTTCTTTTCGCTACCTCCTCCGCCGACTCATCTCTTCCCGGATCTTCCTTGACTATTTTTTCCGCCTGGTTCAGGGTCAGATCGTTTCCTTCAACGTGCGTCCCGAAGTGCACCGTCCGAATCAGGGCATCCTGACGAAATTTCGCCTCCCAGTCGGGAACCAAAGGCGCATTCTCCACCACTTCACGGGCTGCCTCAACCGCGCCAATGTTCGACAGAATCTTATTAGTAATGCTGTACTTGGGCTTGAACATTTCAAACCCAATTATCGCGTATTTTGCGGTAAAAATCCAACTAGACTAATGTACAGTACACCCGACGGGTGTACTAGCTTCACACCTCTTCTCGATAAACCCTTCCAACTTCATCCGCCAAATCATCGGCGTTATACATGAAACCCACTCGGTCGTCCAAACGATCAGCCGCCCGTTTAGTTAGATAGATGGCGCTCGCCGCCGCCAGTATGGCCTCATTCTTGGCGGCCAGCCCCACGGCCAAACCCGCCACCACATCACCGACGCCCCCCTTTACCAGCCCCGGATTGCCGCCTTCAATGGAAACAACCCTCTCCCCATCCGTCACAATACTCGTCGGCGCCTTGTGGGCAATTACTACTCTGTATTTTTTCGCCGCCCTGCTCAATTGTTCTACTTCTTTTCCAGCACTTAATTCCTCACCAAAAAGCATGGCGAACTCTTTCCGATTTGGTGTAATTATCGCTCCCCTCGGCAGCTCATTCGCGGCCATCACCTGGAGGGCCCCGCCGTCGATGACATATTTTTGAGCCGGATATTTGGTCACCACCGCCAACGTCACTTGCCTGCTTTCCTTACCGGCCTCGTCTATCACCAGGCCCTCACCCTCAACTCTGTTTCTCATCATTCCCGGCCCGATTAGGACCGCATCCGACTTCGCTACATAGTCAGATAGTTGATCAAACGGCACCCAGATAAAGGAGCCCAAGCCGGCCTTCAGCTTTTCCGCAATGGTGTGGTCCGCCTCCGGCGTCGCAAAATAAACCATCGAGACCAACCGGCTGGCCGCCTTCAAGGCCAGGATCGGCGCTCCATGAAACAGGCTGCTGCCGCCCACTATCATCACCTGTCCGGCGCCAAATTTGTTATCCGCATCACTCGGCCGCCACAATTTCGTTAACCAGCTTTTAGCAAATGTTTCTTTCCCCATCTCTTATCAAGTTAATCCAATTTGACAAATTAGTCCAATCCAATTACAAAAGCTCAATCTCCTTGGCATCTTTAAACAGGAATAAATCATCTTTGTC
>JBBTWQ010000046.1:0-1957 GCA_038062695.1 Patescibacteria group bacterium
GGATCGGCCAGGGTAATGGCATTACCCGGCCCGGGGGGAGCGATGCCCCAGCCGTCCATGATGCAGAGAATAACGCGTTTGCTCATTTTCCTTGGGCGGCGAGGTAGTCCTGAATAAAGGAAAGACGGTTGTACTTGGTGACTCGTTCCATCCGGTTGGGAGCGCCAAACTTGGCGTAGTCGGCGCCAATGCCGACGGCGAAATCGGCGATAAAATCTTCGTCGGTGTCGCCGGAACGATGAGAGACAACAACGGAAAAATTGTTGGCCTTGGCCAGTTTGACGACTTGAACCGTTTCGGAGATGGTGCCAATTTGGTTGGGTTTGACGAGGACGGCATTGCAGGCATGGAGCTGGATGGCTTTGACCAGCAAACCCCGATTGGTGACCAGGAGGTCGTCACCAACAATCATGGTCTCCTGACCGAGCTGCTGGTAGAGAGCGATCCAGTGCTTCCATTCGTCCTGGTCAAAGGGGTCTTCGATCGACAGTAAATTGTATTGTTTTTTCAGATCGGTTAAGTATTTGGCAAACTCCTGGGGAGTGTAGGGCTCCTGACGGTCTTTGATTTTATATTTGCCGTTTTTGTAGAACGAACTGGCGGCAACGTCAAGACCAAAATAGACGTCCTGATTGGCCTTGTAGATGGTCGTGGCGACCGCTTCGGCTAAAAGTTCCAAAGCATCGACATTGGTATAAAGATTGGGAGCAAAGCCGCCTTCATCGCCGACGGAGTGAATCGCTTTTTTGGCGATCAAGGTCTTTTTTAGAGCCTGGTAGACGGCATCGCCCATCTCGAGCGCCTTTTTGAAATCAACCTGGCTGCTGGGGATAAGATGAAATTCCTGGAAATCGAGGTTGCCGGCACCGTGTTTGCCGCCGTTGATGAGATTGAAGATCGGAGTCGGCAGGCGTTTCGATGACGGTACGACCAGGCCGTATTTTTGGACCAGATAGTCGTAAGTTTGGAGACCGACGGCCTGGGCCCCCAGTTCACAGACTGATTGAGAAACGGAGAGAACGGCGTTGCTACCGAGTTTACTTTTGTTATTGGTGCCGTCAAGATTGATAAGGATTTGGTCGATGGCGTTTTGTTTGGTTGGGTCCTGACCGACGACATATTTACTGATGATGTTATTGACATTGGCAACGGCTTTCAGAACCCCCAGACCGTTAAAACGAGCCGGGTCACCATCCCGCAGTTCGAGAGCTTCCAGTCGGCCGGTCGAAGCTCCGGAAGGAACCGAGGTGATGGCGCCGTGGTTGTCGTCGGACCAAACGGTCGTCTCAACGGTAGGGTTGCCCCGGGAATCAAGAATTTCCCGGGCGTGAAGGGCTTTGATTTTAGCCATGTTGCAATAATCTTTTTTCGGCTTCATAAACGATTCGGCGGGTGCGATCAACGGCGTCGGGAGAAACGGAAACGCTGGTTATGCCCCACTCAACCAATTTCTCGGTCAGGTCGGAGTAAATGCTGGGCGCCTGGCCGCAGATACTGCAGGTAATGTTATGTTTGTGAGCGGTTTTGACTATTTTTTCCAGGGCCCAGAGGACGGCCGGGTCGCGTTCGTCAAAAACCGACGCTACCGTCTCGTTGTCGCGATCGGTGCCCAGGATGAGCATGGTCAGGTCGTTGCTGCCGATACTAACGCCGTCAATGCCGACAGAAATGAAATCGTCGAGAAGAATGACGTTGCTGGGGATTTCAACCATCATCCAAAGTTTAAAACTATTAGACCGGGCCAGACCGTGACTGGCGACGATCTGTTTGACTTTGAGCATTTGCTCCTTGGTCCGGACAAAAGGAATCATCAGCCAGAGATTTTTATGGCCTAACTTGTTTCTGACGTTTTTGATGGCCTCGAGTTCGAGTCGGAAAACCGATTCATCAAAAATATAGCGGTAGGCGCCCCGATAGCCAAGCATCGGATTGGGCTCCTGGGGTTCATAGGCTTCGC
>JBBTWQ010000047.1:0-1507 GCA_038062695.1 Patescibacteria group bacterium
GTTTGAATGAGAAGGTCGTTTTTGCTTCGTTGCTGAGCGGCCAGATTAACTTGTTGGTTGACGAGTTTGGTTTTGAGTTCTTCGACTTCTTGCTGTTTTCTAACCTTGGCGTTTTTCTGGGTGTCGTAATTCGCCCTGGCCGTTTCCATTTCGGAAAGGATAAGTTGATCCCGCGCTTTGACTACCGAAAGATAACGGATACGGGTAAAGAACTTGGCAAAGGAATCAGAAGAAAAGAAAAGAGTCAGGGGGTTTGGACCACGGCGGATGTAACTTTCGCGGACACGGGCGAGATAAACCCTGGTTAACTCAGTCAGGGTTTTATCCAGGTCAGTGAGGACGGTAGAGAGAGTGGAAACATCTTTTTCGAGGGAGGCAATTTGGGCAGTGGTTTGTTTGACCTGGGCCTGGGTCAATCTAATTTTGGCGTTAAGAACATCCAGCGCTGCTTTGAGGGTCAGAGCTTGACCTTGTTTCTCATCGGCTTTTTTTTGACATTCTGTAATGTAAGCAGATAGATCGTTCACATCTCCCGGAATGGGTTTACTCAAATCACACTCAATCGCCAGGGCCCTTGAAGGTGGCCAAAGAACAGAAAGTAGGAAACAAAATAGGAGGACTTTTAATTTCATCGCTTGAGGAAGCGCACCGCCGCCAGCAGACCGGAGAACAGGCCGAGGAGGGAGAAGGAAACAACGAGGACGGCTAACAGGGCGAGCATGACGACGGGACTGACCGGCAGAGGGATGATGCCGGTAAGCCTGGCGGCTAGGAAAGGAGTGGAGTAAAGCAGGGCGATATAGCTGGCTAGCCAACCAATGACACCGCCGATAGCGCCGTAAAGAATTGATTCGATCAGGTAAGGCTTGATGATAAAGGCGCCCTTGGCCCCCAGGAGTTTCATCGTCCCGATTTCGTAGCGGCGACTAGCAATCTTCATCGAAATAATAATCATGATGGTGATGACGGAGTTAAAAGAGAGAATGCTGGCCAAAATGAGACCGGCGGTCCGAATCGCCCGCGTCCAGGCGGTGAGTTCGGAGATGACATCCTGGGGAAAATCAATCTCTTTTTTGCCGTTGGGGGTGGAACTGACGATTTTACTACGTTCGAGGATAGAAACGAGGGTGGGGAAGTTATCAGGAGATTTGGCGGTGATCTCGACACTGGCGGGCAAAACATCGGCGGTGATGATACCCAGGTCGGTGACGGTGCCCAAAAGAAGGGGGTCGTTGCCGACACTTTCTTTGTAAATCTTGAGAGCTTCGTCTTTGCTGACATAGATGGCCTGTTTGACCAAACCGGTGGTAGTCAGGTCGCCGATTAGCTGATTAACCTCCTCCGGTTTGTGCTCGTCGGCAAGATAGGCGATGACCTGGGGTTTGGTCTCGAAACTGGTGAGGATCAATTGGGAAGCCAGGGAGACGAGAGCAAAAAGGGAAACGACAAAGACGGTCAGGCCGGTCATGGAAACGGCGGCCAGGGCTTGATAGGGGGAGCGGCGGAT
>JBBTWQ010000048.1:0-2444 GCA_038062695.1 Patescibacteria group bacterium
CCCCCAAAACGACCTGCCGGTCTCCGAAATAGTCAGCGCCCTGAAGAGCGCCCCCACCACCCCCGCACCAACTGCCCCCATTACCCCGGTTATTCCAGTTTCGCCGACCTCTCCCGCGGCAACGCCGGTTGCTCCCAGTGTACCTGCCCCAACAGCTCCAGCCACCCCAGTTCCCGCACCTTCGGCTCCCGTCATCCCCGCACCGGTCGCGCCAGCTGTCAATCCTCTTTCAGAGGATCCCGACAAAGTCATCGTCCCGGGGAGTAAATGATCGATATCATCTGGACGACCCACCTGAAAGAAAGAGCCCGCGAACGGGGCATCGATCCGGCCTTGGTTGACCGGGCGATTCGTTTTCCGGACAAAGTTGAAGCGAGCCAAACCACCTCCGCCAGAAAACACATCAAGATCATTGGCAAAAACCAGATCGTCGCCACCGTCAAACGGGAAGGGAATAATTGGATCGTCACTTCGGTCTGGAGTAAGCCTTATTCCGGCCCGGCAGCCAAACGGCCCTTACTAGAGCGTCTGATTTACCGCTTCGTTCTTTGGTTGGAAAAGATTGTCCGCGCTCGCCTTAAGCTTTAGGTACTGTTCGCATTTCAATCCGGCGAAAAGCCCGACTCTTTCCTGGTTTGGGCACTGATTGACGATCGAGATCACGAAAAAGACCAATCCAAAAAAAACCGCCGAAACCAAACTCGCCGCCACAATGCGATAGCTGAAAAATTTATCGTCCAAAACCAGCTCCACCATCCCCAGGGCGTAGTTATAAAACCAACCGGAAAAGGTGACCAGAAACATAACGGCAATAATCACCCCGACGATCACCGGCATCTGCATAAACTCATGCTATCATAATCATCATGTTCAAAAAACTCAGCCTGCTCTTGTCCGCCGCTTTATTTTTTTCTGCTTGTCAGACAAGTCCGACCTCGCCTTCAGCGCCAACCTTGTCCTTGTCTGGCGGCACTCCCACTCCTACGGTCACCGCGACTCCTTCACCCACTCCGGACATTAATCAATTATTAAATCTAAAACCAAACCAAAAAATGTACACCACGATCAAGACCAATCTGGGTTCGATAAGAATCCAATTATTTCCAGACAAAGCCCCCAACACAGTCGCCAACTTCGTCGGTCTCGCCGAAGGTACCAAAACCGGTAAGCCCTTCTACGACGGGGTCATTTTCCACCGCGTCATTAAAGATTTTATGATCCAGGGCGGTGACCCGCTCGGTACAGGGACGGGTGGGCCGGGCTACAAATTTGCGGACGAGACCACCAATGAGCCGTATACCCGCGGCACTCTGGCGATGGCCAATAGCGGCCCCAATACCAACGGCAGTCAGTTTTTTATCATCCACAAAGACTATCCCCTCCCGCCAAACTATACCGTCTTTGGCCGGATTGATGCCAGCGATTCTGTCAGTCTCGCCACCCTCGACAACATCGCCGCCGTCAAAACCGACGCCAACGACAAACCTCTTTCTCCGGTAACCATCGAAACGGTCTCGATTGAGAGAAAATGAGACGAATCGGAGGCCACGTTTCCACCGCCGGAGGATTGGTCAAGGCGATCGACCGAACGCGTGAAATCGGCGCCAATTGCCTTCAGATTTTTGCCGGCTCGCCCCGCTCCTGGGCCAGACGTCTCTACACCAATGAAGAAGTCAAAGATTATCTCCTTTCACCCTTCGTAGCCGCAGGCGAAGTAGGGCCCGTCTTTATCCACGCCCTTTATCTGGTCAACCTAGCCTCTGACAATCTAGACCTCGTCAAGAAATCCGTCAATTCTCTTATTTTTGATTTGAAAAATGGCCAGGCGATCAACTCTGCCGGGGTTATCGTCCACCTTGGCAGTCATCAAGGCCGGGGATTTGACCTAGTTGCCGATCAGGTCGCCGGTGTCATCAACCAAATACTTTCTGCTACCATTGAGACCCCTTTCGTCATTGAAAATTCAGCCGGTCAAAAGGGCAAGGTTGGATCACTTTCAGAAATCGCCGATCTTTTTCGGCGGGTTGGTCACCCGCGTCTAAAACTTTGTCTTGATACCGCTCATCTTTTCGCCGCCGGCTATGATCTGCGCGAACTGTCGGGAGTCGACAATGTCGTCAAGGAATTAATCAAGCTAGATCTTCTGAAACATTTAGTTTGTCTCCACCTAAACGATAGTAGAACCGACTTTAATTCCCGCAATGATCAGCACGCTAATTTGGGGGAAGGCAAGATCGGCCTGGCGGGTCTGTCGCAGTTTATCAACCATCCGGAACTTGCCAACCTCCCCATCATCCTCGAAGTTCCCGGTGAATTAGGCATGCCCGACGCCAAACAGATTACCATTGCCAAGTCGCTTCAGTACACCCCAGGGGTGTACTAGGTTCACACCCCTGGGGTGTTGACACCTAGTGATATCATTGGTCCTATGACAGAAGCAAAAA
>JBBTWQ010000049.1:0-13318 GCA_038062695.1 Patescibacteria group bacterium
ATTTTTCGCTCCCCGACCACCATTAGGGACAACTCCACCTTTTGCTTGATATTCTGTTCGGTCAACAGCTTGGCCACCGACTCCCGAATCTTCTTGCGATTGAAACGATAGCGGCTATCCGCCTTCACCTCCAAGTCCAAGGACAGGACCTTCTTCTTACTTACCATACTTATGGTTGACGATTTTAGCGACCAAGCCCCCGTCAGCCTTGCCCCGCAGTTTCCCCATGACGACGCCCACCAATTGGCCACCCCGTAACGGTGACTCCGCCGCGATCTTATCAACCTCCGCCTCGACCTCCGCCTCCCCCAGCATCTTCGGCAAATAGGTAGCGATGATCTCCAACTCATATTTCTCAGCATCAGTCCGCGCCACATCCCCCACCTTCATGTAGATATCGATCGACTCCTGGCGTTTCTTCGCCTCTTTCTGAAGAACGCCAACCACCAGTTCATCCGTTAACGCGCCAGCATCAATCGCTTTGTAATTCAGTTCCGAAACCAAAAGCCTTAAGACACCGAGCAGTTTTGCATTCTGTTCCTTTTGGGCCTTGACGATTTCCGTCTTGATTTGATCAATGAGCATATCTTTACTATATCCTACTTACCGCCACGAGCGGCCCGTTTGTTCCGCCGCCTAATCTTCATCCGGTCTTTTTTGAGTCGGTCATTTCTTACCTTCCGCACCAAAGACGGCTTTTGAAAACCATGCATCGCCACTTCTTTGACTTTTTCCAAGCCTTCATCCTCCCAAGTTAAGCGCCGAAATTCGTTGATTAACTGCTGTTGGTTTTGACCTTGTTTTTTCTTGACTACGAGAGCCATTAAATAAACACCTCGCTTCCTTTACGTTTTTCCGGCCGGTTCCTCCGCTGTTCCCCCCAACACATGAATATGTTCGTGGTCAAAGTGGTTGTATCCGGCGCCGTTACTGACTAATTTATAGCCTTTTTTATCTAAGCCCTCCTGACGGATGACACTAAAAACGGCTCCCATTATTTTACTCCAAAAGTCCGCCGCTGTCGAGCCTATAAAATGGCCCGCCTTGGAAATATGGTCTTTAGGCATGACTAGCAAATGGACCGCTGCCAACGGATATTTGTTCTTGATCGCCACGAATTCATCGTTCTCCCAAACCACCTCACCCTTCTCCTCCCCGGCGGCAATTTTGCAAAACAAACACTCCGGCTCTATCATCCTTTCATTTTACAATTAACCGCCAAATATCTCTGACCGTGATCAGCGCCATCACCGAGAGCAGGAAAACCATCCCGGCGGTATTGACGTAACCCTCCACCAAATTCTTTCTTTTCTTGCCAATCAGCTTCTCTACCCCCAAAAAGATCAGCCGGCCGCCATCCAGCGCCGGAAAGGGCAAAATGTTGAGGACCGCCAGGTTGACCGACAGGATGCCAATAAACTGGATGGTCGCCAGAACTCCCTGTTTGATCACCTGGCCGCTAACCTGATAAATTCCCACCGGCCCGGCCAAATCTTTGGGAACCCCTTTCCCCGTCACCAAACCATACACCATCTTCCCTAAGCCCCCAGCAATATCCCGCCCCCAGGCAATCGCCTCGGACAAACCAACTACCGCCCCCCGAAAAGGCATCTGCCACCAGGGATATTTCGTCAGTTCAACATTCGAGAGAACCACCCCCAAGGCGCCCTGGCCCTCCGGCGGATCCTTTCTCGGTGTCACTTTGACCAGCCTCTCATTACCAGCCCTATCTACCACCAAAAGACCAACCTCATTGCCCGCCCTCTCCGTCACCAGCTTCACCAACTGGGTCGTGCCGGTAATCCTTTCTGTCTTTTCCCCGAAACGAAACTCCACCACCCTTTCATCTATCGCCAGCCCTGCCGCCGCGGCCGGACTATCAACCACCACCTCGACAATCCTGACCCGCTCGGTCTTGACCGGAATCCCAACAAATGAATAGACCGCGGCAAAAAGCCCAATTCCCAGCAAAAAGTTCATCATCACCCCGGCCGTCAGGATGACCGCCCTAGCCCGAGCCGGTTGGTCATAAAATCGCCCGTTTTCCCCCGCCAAGAGTTCGTCACCTTTCGAATACTCCTCACCATATAGCTTGACAAAACCGCCAATTGGTAACCAATTGAGACTGAAAAGAGTTCCCTTCCGGGTAAACAATGTTCTCGCCCGCGGCGGCAAACCGAAACCAAATTCATCGACCTTTACCCCGAAAATCTTGGCAAAAATGTAATGCCCCCACTCATGGACTAAGACCAAGACAGACAGGATCGCCAAAAAAATCACTAACTGCACCATTCCCCTATTCTAACCTATTTCTTTCCTTGCTCCAACCTTCTTATCACCCCATCCGCATCAACCGGAAGCGGCACGTACTTGTCTGGCTCCCGGGAAAAAGTCTCTTTCATCCGTCTCTCCGAATCAGCGCGAAATGCCGCCTGCCTGGCAACTTCCAAACCAGTCATAACCGAACCAACAGCCACCATTGCCCCGGCACCAATTGTCAGCGCCATGGGAATATCTACCTGATAGTTAGCCAGCCAAGCCGCCACCGCCCCGGCACCCAAAGCTCCCCCGACTTCCGCCGCTTGGGTAACGTTATCGAGAAAGCGGCCCGTCCCCCTTTTAACCTCTGGTTTACCTCTCTCTCGCCCTGGTCCTTCCATTATTTTTGTTTTACTTTATCCGCATAATCATTGTAAGCCGCCTCAACTGCCTCTTTCAAGACTTCGGTCATTCTCTCCTTGCTTAATTTTTTTGCCAAAATATATTCATCCACCCGCTGATAATATTTTTTTCGGTCATCTTCGTTCTCCGGATTCAGACCTGCCTCCAACTTCAACTTTTCCGTTTCCGCCATTCCCATAACCACACTGCGCATAATTTCAATAAGGAAAAATTCCCTTAGCGACTGCCACTCCGCCTCTCTTTTCTCCGGCTCAACTATCCCCATTTTGTCCAGTAGCTCGTCAAACTTCTCCCTCGACAACAAAGCCGAATACAACTCTTTGGTCATCATATGACTAAAATTTCTCCTTCCTTCTTTTTCCCCATTTCCTCGATCTTGCCCATGTATTCGTCCAGCACCTTCTGGAGCTGTTCCAGAAGCCGGTCAATATCATCCTCGGAAACGCCCGGTTTGCCTTTGAGATGGTCAATTTCTTCCTTGATCTCCAACCGCGCCTGCCTGGCCATCACCCGACCGCTTTCCACCTTCTGATGGAGCAGCTTGACGAAATCGTTGCGCCTCTCGGTCGTCAGGGCCGGAATGTTGATTCGAATCAGAACCCCCGAAACGCTCGGGGTCAGCTGGAGTTCACTGCCCATAATCGCCTTCTCAATATCCCGGATCACGCTCCTGTCCCAGGGCGCAATAACAATCAGATTCGCATCCGGCGCCGTCACACTGGCCAGCTCAAACAGTTTCATCCGCTGACCATAAGCCAGCACTTCTATCCCCGAAACCAGGTCCGGCTTGGCCTTTCCCGTTCTTATGGTCGCCATATCGCCGGCAACCACCGCCATCACTTTGTCCAAGTTCGTGTGCAGTTTCCTGATCAGTTCGTGCTGTTCCATATTAAATAACCGCCTCTATCCTGCCAATCCTTCCCTCGTGATTATCCAACAATCTTGCCTGATGGTCAGTTACCTGGTCCAGTTTTCGTTCCAGTTTGTCTATTTTATTCCCCAAGTTAAGCTCCACCCCCCCCACCCTCTTCTCCAAACCACCAACTTTCTTCTCTACGCCACCCAACCTCTTCTCTACGCCACCCAACCTCTTCTCTACACTTCCCAGTCTATCCAATATCTCCTCCGTCATCGGTTCCTGAACCTCTCTATGAAAATCAAAGACAACCTCGACCATGTCTTTCCGGATATCTTTCCGAAAATCAGTAAAAAGACCAACCATCTCTTCCCTGGTAACCGGCTCTCCCTTTTTCGCCATACTATCAATATACCATCTCCAGCAAGCGGAAATTACAGCGCGAAGCGGACGAAGCGGATGATCTTGATATTCTCACCCGTCTTGGCAATCAGCGCCTTGATCAAGTCGTCAATCTTTTTGCCCCCGTCGCGGATGTAATCCTGCTTCAGTAACTCCTCGACATCGGCTGGGTCCATCGACGCCACCTGCATGGCAATCTCTTTGCACAGCGTGGTGAAATCCTCGGTCTTCGCGACAAAGTCGGTCTCGCAAGCAACCTCCACCATCGCCCCAACCCGGCCGGTACTGTGAATATAGGCGTAGACCCGACCGCTCTTCACTTCTCTGTCCGCCTTGTTGGCCGCTTTGGTTAAGCCTCTCTGGGCAATCAGCTCCTCGGCCTTGGCCATGTCACCCTTGGCTTCTTCGAGGGCCCTCTTGGCATCCATCACCCCGGCGCCGGTCTTTTCTCGCAGTTGTTTAATTTTGTCCAGCATCTTCTTATATTTTACTCTTCTATTTTCCCAGCCTTTCCCAGCGCAATCGCCTGGCCAAACAATTTGACCACAATTTCAATCGCCTTGGTAGCGTCATCATTCATAGGCACGGGATACTTGATCGGATCAGGGTTGCCGTTGCTATCGACCAAACCGAAAATTGGCAAGTTCTTGTTTGTCCCCTCTCGAACCGCCGATCTCTCTTTGTGAGTATCGACAATCACGAGCACTTCCGGAGCGGTTTTCAAATCGGCCAATCCTCCCAGAAACTTCTCCAAACGAGAAATCTGTCGGTCAAAAAGAATCTGTTCTTTCTTGGTGTATTTCTTCAACTCACCCGCTTCTCGCTTCTTTTTCAGGTCAAGCATCTTGTCGATTCTCGTCTTGACCTGTTTCCAGTTGGTGATGATGCCCCCCAACCAACGCTCAGTAACATAACCAACCTTATTTTCAATCGCCACGGCCTTGACGATCTCTTTCGCCTGACGCTTCGTGCCGACAAAAACGATATTCTTGCCTTCACTGGCCAGTTTCGTCAGGGCGTCACAAGCCTCATCGATTTTGGCTGTCGTCTTCTCCAAATCAAAAATGTGAATACCGGCTTTCTTCCCCCAGATGTATTTCTTCATCTTGGGATTCCAGCGCTTGACCTGATGGCCGAAATGGGCGCCCGCCTCAAATAGTTCCTCTGCTGATACTCTTGCTTTTACCGCCATATTATTTCATCTTCCCTATCCACATTCGGCCTTTCAGGAAGATTGCCGAAGTGGTTTCTGATAACTTTACGGAATTATAACATATCCAGCCTCAACCCGTCGACCATCTTGTTCACAAACCCTACCATCTCCCCACCTCGTTCTCGCCCCCCACCAGCCAATATTCCTAATTTTTTTCAGCAATTTTCCCCCAACTAACAAGTCTTCCAAATCAGGGTACATCGACCTCTCTGCCTTTATCATCATCGTCAAGATTATAACCTCATCAGATCATCTGAACCTTCATTGAACCAAATTTCAAATTCCGAAGTTTCCGGTCGTTGGTTATAAAAACGTCCGCCCCGCCAATTATCGCCGTCGCCAATTGTATTGCATCCGGTGTCCGAAGAGACTTGTTTTCTCTCCGCAGTCGCGCCGCTTCAAAAGCAATTTGCTCACCCAAATCAATCACCTCAAGAAACTCGGCTTCCTCAAAAAACTGCTTTATTCCTCTGACAACTTCCGGCAACTGACTATATTTCGGAGCGACCAGTGCCTCAACTACCGAAATGACCGACGTAATCAACTTCGATTCACCTTCTCTTGCGGCCAGCAATATCTCTCTGACCCGCCCACAAAAGGCAGGCGTTTGTTCAAAATGATAGATAAAAACCATTGAATCCAGGGCAATTTTCTTCATAAGTCAGGACCTGTCCGTTTTGTCCCAGGAAGCCCTCTCCTTTTCTATATATTTATCTACGTCACCATAAATGCCTTTGGCTATGCCCGCAGTCCGCTCGATCCAATCCACCTTACCCGGCTCAATGATCGCCGTCGGCACGCTCAGCCTTTCCTCTAAACGTAATTTCACCTTCTTCCCAGCCGTCAGCCCCATCGCCCTTCGCACTTTTACCGGAATGACAATTTGGCCTTGGGAAGAAACGGTCAATACATAAGTCATAACTAAATCTATAACACAAAGTTAAATGCTTGTCAACATGCAATTTAACTTTTCAGATAAGTAAATGGTTACTAGCCACAAAAAAAGCGGGGCTTGCACCCCGCTCTTTCAAATGCGTCCTCAGAGCCGATCAGTCTCGTAGCTTTCGACAAAACTGATCAATCCCCGAAGTACTCCGTCGAGTGGCAACTGCCATTGTCGCCGACCCATCGTGGACAGAGCATTCACTAAGCTCGTCACACCCGTTACTTTGTACGAGCTAAGATCCTGGCCGTCTTGGAGGGAGATAATAAAATATCGCTTCTCCGCCTTGACCCAGAGATCGACTCCCCCAATCCTCACCAACGAAGGCCCGGTGAAAATCATACCCTTCTCTAACCAGGCATTGATGGCCTTGTCGTAAAGGGCTTGCAGGCTGGCGATCGAGACAGGACCGACGACAACGCCCGCCTCTTTGTCCTGCTTTCTTAAAACGTGAGCGTAGACCAAGGCGCCATCGGCCGCCTCAAGAGTCATCCCCTTGATGGTCAAAAGTAGGACCGCCGCATCCAGCCCAAGCAAGTCTGCCGGTGTTGGATAAACCTTGACCAATTTAAAGGCCAGATCATAATTCATCCCCTTTACATTCGCCAAACGCTCGACATCAAATTCAAATGGTTTCATGGGATACCTCCATTAAAAGAATGAAAAAACCTCCCCTAAGTCACTATTTGACCCTGGGAAATTCTCCATCCCGAATTTAAAGTGCATTCCTTTATTGTCCCCGTTTTTAAGACTCAAGTTTCAAGCCCTAAAGACGAGGCCCCGACGTTATACGTCGGGGCACTATTTTGTCAAGATTCAATTAAGGCGTGTTTGTTGGTGCATTGGGGTCGTTAGTGACCTCATCGCAGTTTTCATCCACGCCACCCGACAAGCTCGGGGCACCCTCACCGCAACTCACGGCGCTACTGGTTGCCTTCGACAGAAAGGACCGACTGGTAAATTCCCAGGCCGCCTGACGAGTCAAAGTGCATTCACCACCCTGCTCTGGACCAATCCAGGCCGCGCCATACATTTCTTTGGCCATCCCCGCAGTGCCGGGTTTCGTCACACCGGCCGCGATATCACTATAGTAATCGCACCACTGGCGTGATTTCGTGTGAACTTCCACACCACTGGTTGGAAAGCCGATGAAATCAGCCGGAAACGGTTCGACACCGTTCTTAGTCAGCTGATCGTTCATATAGGCGACAAACTCAACGCCGTATTGATCGAGCAACCGCCGTTGAACCGCCGTGTCGATGGTGCCATCATACTGATTCTTCACTGTCCGGCGGATCTCGATGAAGTTTACCTGCTTCTCGTAACCGGTCTGTCGAATTTTCTCAACCTGCACCAGTGTTTCCTGCAACATCTCGCTACAGCGATCCGCGTTGGCCGGATAGAGATTATTCGTCACCAGCGCCGAAATCATCGAACTGGGATTGAGAATCCCGTTGCCGGAACCGTCCGGATTGGCGCCAGTGTCGTAAATGCCAATCGTGGCATCCTCGAGCACCTTGCCGACATTACTGTAGCAGTTATCGGACAAAAACTTCATGTCCTTCAGCTGCCCCAGGCCGTTGTCGACATACGCCCACCACTCGTTAAAAGCGGCGGAGTATTTCGTCTCCAACGGATAAGTGTCGGCGTAATATTGCTTGAAGACGAGCACCTGCCGATAACCCACCGAAGTGAACCTACCCGCGGGACTTTGCACACAGGCGGACAACACGATCGAGAGCATCGCAAGCAGGTAAACCAACTTCTTGTTTTTCATTTACGTTTTCTCCTTTGTCGCTACTAGCGACTACTATTGGTTTTCAGACCAAATGTCGCCAGGCCGATGCCAAACGCCAGCAAGAGGCCAATGAGGTTGAGCCAGCCCGAGATCGAACGGGCACTGGCGGATTCTGTCGATACTGCCCACTCGATGTCTGGCTTATCCAACTTGATGTCGGTCTTCAGCCAGTCGAGCGAGGCCATCTTGACCCGCTTAAAGCCATTGGGTTCAGGGGCAAACAGTGCCGAGAGCATGCCATCGGCCGGTACATCCATCTTGGACGCGTAAAAACCGTTGGCGTCAGCTACTGCTGTTGGGTTCATCGTGCCAAAAACGCCCTGTGGCGTGAACGGCACACCCGAGACGTGATCAATCATGTAACGAATGTCGATGTTCCCGCTCGGCATACCCGTCTCCATCCGACAGAAACTAATCGTATTGGTCGGCGTATCAACGCCGCAACCGATCAGGATCAGGTTTTTGGGCGCCATGTAGAAATCCCACTGTTCCTTCTGAGACAGATAAGCCTTGGCCGCCTGAATCCAAGCATCCGGATTGTCGACGGTATTCGCCGGAACAAACCAGATGACCATCGAGCCCTGCAAGCCCGGCCCCACGTTCAAAGAATAGAGGCTGGCCGCATCTTGCCAGGCGTAATAATCCGCCGGCTGCAGGCCGCCCGCAAACTGAACGAAGTCGTAATCCGCCGCGAAGGCGGCATTAGCCGTCCCGAAACGGGAGTAGATCATGTTGACCTGGGGCAGCAAACCGGCCGACAGATATTTCTCAACCTGCGACGAGATCGTCACCAGATTGTTGGAATCGGCCGTCACAAACACCCAGTTGACGTAGTCATGCCAAGCGGTGATGATGTATGGCCGCCCTGCCTTCAGGCTGGCGTCCATCGCCTTCCACTCGTCGGGGATGACATAGTCAAAACCGTTCGGACGTTCTCCACCGAACCAGTAGGCGTCATAATTCTCTGGCGCCTGCCAGTCCGTATAGTAACGAACAGGATTGTTCGCCACTTCGGACTTCTGTAGACCGGTACCAGAGTCCTCGCCGACTTTATTGAGCAAGTACTCGTCCGGCATGGCGAAATAAGCATTCGCCCGCCATTCCTCCGTGAAATGCGGCACATGCATTGTGTCGTGGGTTGTCGTGCAATCTGTTGTCGAATTGCCCTTGTCGTCAGTTGTCGTGGTGCACGTTGTTTGGTAATTCCAATCATACGTCCATTCGTACCGACAACCGGACGACGCATTGTTGCGTTGGGCGCAAGCCCGCGTTTCCAGCACCGTTTTAGTGACTGGAATATGGAGCTTTTCCTTATATTGGTTCGCCTTGCGGGTTTTGGCCCGCTCGGCGCCAACCTCAACCGCGTGAGTCGCATCGACCTTTGCCCATTCTTTCCCAAATGCGCCAAACAGGAAAATGGTCGAGACACCCACAAACAGGAAAGTTCCCACAGCCCCCTTGCCTGATTCCAGTTTGATATAAACAAGAATGGCAAGAGCGGCAGCAAACGACAAGCCGAGCAGCCAGCCGGTCAAAGACCAGGCAAAACTAACCGTCTCATAGGTCTTGTCATAGATCAAAGTCATGGCGCTTTTACCAGTGATGTCGCCAATCGCTGCCGGAGCGCAGGCCGATACCACAAACACCACCAACAGCAACCAACCAAGCCAGGTGCGATGTTTCATTACCAACTCACTTTCTCCTCCTTCTAAGGGGAGGTAGTCATAAAAATTCTGAATCTTGACTTGTGAAAGAACCTCCCCAACCACCGCGATTCCCGCGGCTTTAAAGTGCGGGAGGTGACAGTTCAGAGATTGGGGAGAATTGTACAAAAAACAGCCTTGAAAGTCAACTATAGGCCAGCTAGACTCTGGCCAAGTTTTCGTAAAGGCAGACGATCGTCAGCGGCCCCACGCCGCCGGGCACGGGCGTAAAAAAAGAAGCTTTCTCGGCCACTTTCGACTCAAACTCCCCCTTCGGAAAACCCAAATCAATCGCCACCACCCCTTCGCGCACCATTTCCGCCGTAATTAACCCCACCGTTCCTGTGGCTGAAACAATCGTGTCGCAGACCAGTAATCCCTTCAGGTTATCCCCCAGATCAAATCCCAAACAAGAATAACCGGCCCCTCCCAGATCCCGCATCAACCGGCGCCCCGCCATCCCTTCGGCCCCAACCACAGCGATCCGCCTGCCTAGTCCAACTCCGGCTTCCTTTAATAGCCGGAGAACGGCCAGTATCGCCGCCGGTTTGAAATCACTTCGGGTATTCAGGCCGTCAACGTCTTTTTCTACCGGAATAGCGGTCAATATCTCTTCTGTCTCCTCCCGACCCGCCCCCAGAATCGGTAGCTGAACCAGGACACCATCTTCATCGACCGCCCGGAGTCTTTCGCTAACTTCATCTTTATTACTTAATACCTCGACCTTAACTTTTACCCCCAGCCTCTCCCCCATCTCCCTCTTCAATCTGACGTAGGTGCTTTCTTTGTCACTTCCGTCACATTGCAAAATCAAGAGGCTTTTGCCCGCCAACCGTCCGGAAGCCAAAAGCTCCGCCTCAATTTTTTTTGCCGCCGCCCTCCCGTCAAAAATCATTTCGGAACTAACTCAAAACCATTACGAGAAAAATCAGTATCAAAACCAAAAACCGTTTTTATTCCCAACCTTCTCGTCACGACATAAGAGGTACAGTCCACCATCGATAGGCCCCGACCGGAAATCTTATCAAACAGCCCAAACGCCGCCTTTTCATCAAGTGCCGTTATCCTTTCAATCTTCATCTGGGTATTTTCCAAAATTGTCCTGGCCACCTTTCTGGCAAATTTAGCCCCAGCCATATATCTCAACCAACCCATTAATTCGATCAAGACCAAATTGCTGGTAACCAAGCCATTTTCATTTGCCGCCCACCAGGCTTCCGCCGCGATATGAAACTGATCCCCCCCCATTACCAGAGCGATAAAACCACTCGTATCAACAAAAACTTTCATTTAGATAAATTGGAAACCTCTCTTTCGTAGTAATAGCGATCGTGGTCAACGCTCCCTCGTCTGGGACCACCGCGAAAAACAATTTTTGTTCCCAAATCTTTTAATCCGAATTTAGACGTTTTTATCTTCTTCGCCAAGCCCGCTTCCTTTCTGGCCGCGATCCGAAAATATTCAGCCAAACTCAAGCCCCTCTCGGCGGCCAAAATACGATAGATTTCCAATTCTTCCTCTGGTAACCGAATCACCGTCATGGTCATAGTGATATCACGATATCACATCTGAACATTACCCGTCAAGTAAGTTACACGACGAAGCGCCGGTTTAACTCCTCCCAAAGTCTCTCGTGGATTGCCTCCCGCGTGTCAATCTGCCCCGGAGCAGTCATACACTCGATTCTGGCAAATCTTGGTCTGCTGGCACACAGATATTCATACATTGCCCGCGTTTTCGTCTGGTGCTCCAAATCCATCTCGGCTTCATCGGTCATCACCGCCCCACCTAGATATTCGCGCCCCGACTTTTTCAAAACCAATTCTTTCGACAATTCCGCATCCGTCGCCAAATAAAAAGAAATGTCCGGCAGCGGCAACCTCATCTCTCCATATTCAAACTGCTCAAATTCATCAATAAAGAGTCTAGCTTCTTCCACCGTCGCACATTTGGCGCCGCCATGGCCCAAATTCGAATCGGTAAAACGATTACAAATAGCCACCCCGCCTTCCCGCATAAATTGGCTCATTTCGTCTCTGACACTCAGGCGATCAAAAACAAAAGGCAGGGCCGCCAGATAGGTTGGAATTTCCATCAACGGCCCATATTTGCCCGCCAACATCCGCCCGGCAATTCTCGCCCCAAAACCGCCGCTGGCATATTGAGGAAAATCCCAAATATGGAACTTGCGTCCTAGATTGGTCAACCGATACGCTAACAGCTTCACCTGATCGGTCTTGCCCGACCCGTCCCCGCCCTCAATGGTCAGCAAGTGGCCGGCTAACATATTTATCCTGTTCATAACTTCATACTTATATCATATTTATCTTCCCGTCAGGTCCTGTCTGACCGCTTCCTTGATCCTCCCTAGTGGATAGTCATCCAAATTGGTGAATGACCCCAATACCATTAGCGCCGGCATTTTCCTCTCCATCGCCCGCCACAATTCCTGGGCAAACCAACGGTATTCCTCAAAACCGCTGGCAATTGACCGCAATTCACTAATCCAATAGCCCTCGACCAAGTCACAATCGACGTCAAAGGTGGTTAACATCCCCTGAGTCAGCAAGTATCTGGCTTTTTCCTCCCCGGCCCGCCCCCGCATCCAGGTAACCGTCTCCGCCATCATTTTCTGAACCGTACTATATTTAGTTAAAACTTCTCCCCCCATGGCCGCGATATCTTTGGGAATATGACAACCATTCTGACCGGAGAAATCCGGTTTGGTTCGCCATAAAATTCGGCGGTGGCGGAACAGATCCTTCAGACTGCCAAAAGAAATCTGTCTGAAACGGATAGAAAGAACCACTTTGCGCAAGAAGTCTGGTAATTCAT
This sequence comes from Patescibacteria group bacterium, assembly GCA_038062695.1. GTDB lineage: Bacteria > Patescibacteriota > Microgenomatia > UBA1400 > MFAQ01 > 2-01-FULL-50-23. Next base: position 12,433 of record JBBTWQ010000049.1, read on the forward strand.
GACGCCGGTTCGTCCGCATTTTACCCAAAGTCCGTAGCATCACTTCCATCTCCCCGCTCTTGACCATCCTCTCCGCCCTTCGGTTCAGCTCTCCCTTGTCCGCATTTGGATTCTGACTGTTCAGAAAAGCTTTGGCGGCGGTATACAAAAACTGCCGCGTCGATACTTTCAATAAGTCGATCCCCGGCTTTTTATTACCTTCCCCCGGCATCGCCCCCAGCCGAGAATTTCCGGCTAAATAGGCCTCCCGCTCCCGCTTGTACTCCGTCCAGGCCAAACCGTGTTCGTTGTCGACCACCGCTATAAATTCCGGATTCACTTTGGCCAATTCCACCGCCATCGCGTCCCCCATCTTTTGCATTTCCTCATTTTCCTCCGCCCGCAGATTCATGATCAATTCACTCAAAGCCCGAAAATCCCCATGTAAACCAAAGTTTGTTAATGCCGCCAAAGGCAACAGCCCCTTCAGGTTGTCACACACCTTGCCGCGAACGGCGGCCAGATAAGCCGCCTCACTCATCCCCCCTTCACGAGGATTACTGGCGACTACATAATCCCAAACCGGCTGCCACAACAACTGATAGGTCCCAAAACAAAGCTCCATCGCCCCCTCATAAACATGTTTTGCTTCCAGGTTCTCTCCAAAATCCAACTCCTTGTACAAATATCTCCCCTTTTCCTTTTCCCCCCAGTTTATATAGCGGGTCGAGGCCCCAATCCGTGTCAAAAGCGGGTGAGTGATCCCAAAAGTCACTGCCATTATCGAAGCGTTCTGGACCATGACATAGGCGCTGGCATTCTCCCGCCCCGAATCGTCGCCAAAGCCATCGATAACAGTCTTCGCCTTTCTGGCCGCCTTAGTCTCATCCAAGCTGACAAATTCTTC
>JBBTWQ010000050.1:0-2042 GCA_038062695.1 Patescibacteria group bacterium
ATAGGCAACGTCAGCCCGAAATTGATTGATCGGTATTCGCAGCAGATAAAAAGCGGCCAAGGTGACTAGACCGCAACCGACAATTTTATTGATGCTGAAGTTTACAGATAGATATTCTTCTTTAGACTTTGACAGAGTAAAGACGAGGGCGGGGAAGAGAAAGAAAAAGAGGGCGACGGGGACGACCGAGAAGCCGAAGTAGTTGGTAATCAGGATGGAGAGATAGCCGAAGAGCAGGCCGCGGGAGATCGCTCCCCCGATTTGGGCCCACCAAACCAGAGTCCAGCCAATAAGGAGGAGATAGGCGGTTAGGCCGACAAAGCCGGTGTTGGCCAGGAAGTTAAGGTATTCGTTGTGGGCTTTGTTGTAGAGAAATTCCCACTCGGAAAGCAGGTTGTGGAGAGCGGGTCGGACGGTGAAATAGGTATAACCAAAGGTTTCCAGGCCGGTGCCAAAGAGTGGGTTTTTTAGCCCCAGTTCCCGGGCGCCTTGCCAGACGACCTGTCGGATAATCATCGAGTCGGAACCGCCTACCCGGTTAGTTCCGTCAGTTTCGACCAAGGCGGGTAGATTGGGGACGCCGAAGGGAGAAATTTTGACCACAAAATCCCATTTGATTATGGTCAGAAAGAGGACGCTGGGGATGATGAGGAGGTAGATAAGTTTAAATTTCCGGCCGCTAAAATAGATGGCGACGGCGGTGAGGGTGAGGCCGGTGGCGGCCAGGCCCGATTGGGACTTGGTAAAAATGATAGTAATGAAGAAAAGGAGGGCCAAAAGAGCCCAGAGCAGACGGTAGTTGTTATCACGGGCCCCCACGGCCAGAAAGATCGGCAGGGGGAGCAGGGCGACGAGGTAGGCGGAAAGCCAGTTGGGTTGGCCGATGCTGGAAAAGACTCGGCTTTGGACGTCCTGGACCCAGAGGTGGCGGTCGATGCCGAAGTGCTCGAGGACGCCATAGAGGGCAACGAGAATGGCCGAAGAGATGATGGAATAAATGAGAAAAGAAATCTTGTCGCGGGTGAGGTTGGTGACGAGGGCGTAATAGAGGAGGAGGTAGGCGATGGTCGAGATCAGGCCGCCATGGAAGCGGGAGTAGTAGCCCCAGAGACTGGTATGGGTGTCGATGGAAAAGATGGTCGAGAGAATCTGGGAGGCGAGGAAAATGAGGATGGGGAGGTCGAGGGGAGTCCGGCGAATGGTGATTTTTTTTTGGTCAAGCCATTTGATTAGCCAGGCAGCGAAGATGAGAATGGTGACGATATAAACAAAGAGCATTTTGTTGAACTCAAAGACTTCGGAGGTTTTGGGCCAGAGGATCAAGGGGACGAAGAAGAAGAGGGCGTAAAAGAGATAGTCAATGGTTTTGTCGGCGTAGTAGGTTAGCTTTGACATGGGCGTTGATTTATGTTATATTACGATTTATCACCAGGGAGGAAAGTCTGCGGCCTAGTGCCGCAGACAACGCTCCCGTTTTTATTGCTTTGAGACCTTACTTTTAATATCGTTTACGAAGAGAGCTTTGTTTTTGAACTTAACGTAAAATTGGGAGTATTTCTTTCTGTTGGGGATAATGATTCTCTTGAACTTACCTTTTTTGTTTAGGTATTCTACCAGACAGAAAAAATCTCCATCGCCGGTGACGATGACAGCCTGGTCAAAATTTTTATACTCGATCATGGTATGAAGTACCAGTTCCGCATCGACGTTTCCTTTGACTTTACCGTATTCGCCGTGGGCGATTGGTTTGTAGACCAGGGTGTAACCCGATTTGGCCAGGGAACGGTACAGCTTTTGGTTTTCTTTTAGATAACCAATAAAAAGAAACGCCTTAGCAACCTTTAGTTTGTCTTTTAGGTAAACAAGGAATTTGGAAAAATCGAGTTTCCACCCCTGAGAGCGGACGCCGAGATTTAGATTTTGGGAGTCAATAAAGGCGTAAATGGGTTTTTGGCGGGGTCCGGCCATGAACTAAAGTTTAGCACGGGGAAAAAGGGGGGGGCGCGGTGTTACCACGCCCCTCGGCACTATTTGCCCGGGAA
>JBBTWQ010000051.1:0-1104 GCA_038062695.1 Patescibacteria group bacterium
AAAACCAAACCCTCCAATCAGCGGACATTCTAGTAGAATATAACCATATGTTGGATATCAAATATATTCGCGAGAACGCGGCTAGCCTCAAAAAAGCGATTACCGCTAAACAATTGAACCCCAAGATCGTTGATGAGGTTATTCGTGTCGACGGAGATAGGCGCAAGCTAATCGGCAGTGTCGAGGAGTTGCGCCAACAAATTAATGAGCATGCCGCCGGTCTCAAAAGCGGTCAGCCGTCCGCCGAGGCCATCGCCAAGGGCCGGCAGCTAAAAGAAAAACTCAAAGACATCGAGCCTCAACTGGCCCAAGTCGAAAAAGCTTTTCTCGATCTGATGTACCAGGTCCCCAATCCGGCCGCCGAGGATGTGCCTTTCGGCCGTGACGAAACGGGCAATCAAGAAGTGAAAAAGTGGGGTGAGATTCCCAAATTCGATTTCCAACCGAAAACCCATGACGAAATCATGGAGGCTCTCGATCTCCTCGATACCAAACGGGCGGTTCGGATTGCCGGCAACCGCGCCTTTTTCACCAAAAACGACCTCGTCCTTCTCGAATACGCCGTCCTTACTTACGCCCTCAAACACATGATCTTCAAGGGCTTTACGCCCCTGACCGTTCCCTGGATGGTCAATGAAGACGCTATGTGGGGGACCGGCTATTTCCCCTGGGGCCAGGAAGATCACTACAAAACTCAGGACGATCAGAGTCTGATCGGCACCGCCGAAGTGCCGCTGACGGCCTATCGGAAAGACGAAATCCTAAATGAAAAAGACTTGCCGGAGAAAATGGTCGGTATCTCGCCTTGTTTCCGTCGCGAAGTCGGTACCTACGGCAAAGACACCAAGGGTATTTTCCGCCTCCATCAATTTAACAAAGTCGAGCAGGTGGTCTACACCGTCGCCGACGAAGCAGTGACCCGCGAAATGCACGACGCCCTGCTTGGCAACTCCGAAGAACTGCTCCAGGCCCTCAAACTGCCATATCACGTTTTGCTGATGTGTACGGGCGATATGGGTGCGGGCCAAAGGCGCAAATACGACATCGAGACCTGGTTCCCCGGACAGGGAAAGTACCGCGAAACTCACTCCGACTCCTACTTTA
>JBBTWQ010000052.1:0-5613 GCA_038062695.1 Patescibacteria group bacterium
ACCTCGATGACGACGGCGATGATCATCGGCCGGCGCTGGGTTTGCTCGTAGAGGAAGCGCTCGAGGGTATCCTCGATCTTTCTCCTAACAAAGCCCCAGTCGGTGACTTGACGGCCCTTCATGTCCTTGAGACAGTTGACGACTTGTTTTTCGGTCTGCTTGATCAGATCAGCGGCTTCTTTTTGGTAAACGAAACCACGGGAAACAATCTCGATCTCACCGGCGACTTCGGCGGTTTCTGATTTGATGGGAACGACAGCCAGCAAGATACCGTCGGCGGCCAAGACTTTCCGATCACGAAGAACAACGTTACCGACGTCGCCGATACCGAGGCCGTCAACGTAGACATTTTTAACCTCAACCCGACCAACCACTTTGATTTTGTGATCTTCGATACCGATGACTTGACCGTTTTCGGGTATAAGCACCTGCTGGGGGGTGTAGCCCATTTCTAGTGCTAGCTCCCGATAGACGTACATATGACGAATGTTTCCACCCATGGGAATAATATTTTTTGGCTTAACGAGCCTAGCCAGTAGGGCTAAGTCACCTCGATGACCGTGACCGGAAACATGAAGCCCCGGAGTACTGCCGGAATAGGAGACGCGAACATCTTGCTTATAAAGAGTATCAATCAGTCCGTTGACACTACCTTCTGTACCAGGGATGGCATCGACACTGATGACAACGTGGTCATTGGCTTTCAACTTTAGGAATTGGTGTTCGCCGGCGGCTAGGCGTTGCATAGCCGATCCTTCCTGTCCCTGAGAGCCGGCGATAATAATGGCAACCTGGTTCGGCTTGTAACGGTTGACCTGTTTGATGTCAATTAGGGTGCCAGCGGGAATCTTGATGTAACCACATTTGGTGGCGGCTTCGATGTTTTGAACAACAGAGCGACCGGCAAACGCGACTTTGCGATTGTAGCGGACAGCCGCCTGGATGGCCATATCGATCCGTGAAATCGAGGAGGCGATAGTGGTAAAGATCAATTTGCCGGTGGTGGTTCGAACGACGGCGTCGATGGCATTTAAGAGTGTCCTTTCTGAAGGTGTGAACCCGGGAATTCCAACACCAAGTGAATCGGTCAACATCAGATCAACACCCATTGCGCCAACCCTGGCGATGCTGGTAAAGTCGGCTGGACGATTATCGGTTGGAGTGAGGTCAAATTTATAATCGGCTCCGTGGTAAATGTTTCCACCCGGAGTACGAATATAAAGATGCTTACAATTGGGGACTGAGTGGGTGATGTGGATCAGCTCGATATCAAAGGGACCGAGCTTGAGGTGGTTCTCAACGGCCTGCATTTTATTTGTCAAACCGTATTCTCTAACCTTAGCCTCAGCTAAGGCAATGGAGAGGGTTGAGCCAAAAACCGGGACACCCGGAAGTCTGGGAAGTATGTAAGGAAGACCACCAAAATGATCCTGATGGCCATGGGTGAGGATGATACCGTGCAATTTCTTGCCCGGTTTCTCTAAGTAACTAATATCGGGAATGACGACGTCGACGCCGAGTGCTTGGTTATTGGGAAAACCAATACCGCAATCGACGACAATTTGATCATTGCCGTATTCGTAGACGAACATATTTTTTTGAACGTCTCCGAGTCCCCCGAGGGGGATAAATTTAAGTGTATTCATAATGAGCCTACCACTTGGGTAGGAATTGTTTGATGTTGTCAGGCGTAATGTGAATGCTTTTAACCTGGCCTTCGATGATTTGCCTGGCAACTTTGTTAGTAATACCGGAAATGGTCCGGTTGAGGGTACGGATACCGGCGTCGTAACCAAAAGGGCGGACGATCTGGGGCCAAAGAGAGGGGTCGATAGTAAGCGTCCCCGCTTCCAGGCCGGCTTCGGCTTCGGCTTTTGGTAAGAGATAATCCTCCGCTATCTTGATTTTCTCGGTGTCGGTGTAACTGGGCATCATGATCGGTTCGAGACGATCCATGACGGCGGTGGCAACATTACTAGTATTGTTGCCGGTAGCGATGAACAAAACTTCCGACAGGTCGACGGGATAGTCGATGTAGTGATCGACAAAGCGGTTGTTTTGGCCGGGGTCAAGTAGTTCGACTAAAACACCCATGATGTCCGCCCTGGCTTCTTCGGTGACGCGGTCGATTTCGTCGAGAAGGATAACCGGATTTTTGACCTGGACCTGGCGAATGGCCTTAATAATTTGGCCGGGTTCTGATTCAAGGTGCAAACGACTTTGGCCGCGAAGGTCGCGGGCACTGCCCATACCACCGAAGGGGATCCGGGCAATGGGCCGGCCGAGGGCCTCGGAAAGGGCGTAAGCGAAGGAGGTCTTACCAGTACCGACCAGACCGACGAGAAAAATGATCGGCGCCCGGGCGATACCCAAGCCCTTTTCCAAACGCAATTTCAAGACCGACATGTACTCGAGGATCCTTTCCTTGACCGAGTCCATGCCGTAGTGGTTTTTGTCGAGAGTGGTCTTGATCAGGGCCAGATCAATCGGTTTGTCAACCCGCTTGTCCCAGGGAAGGGCCGTAATCCAATCGATATAGTGACTGGTTTTTTCAAATTCCTCGGAATAAAAGCCCTGATTGAACATCCGCTGGAGGCGGTCAACCATCGACTTGGCTTTGTCGGCCAATTCCGGGGGTAAACTGACTCCCGCCAATTTTTGGTAAAGGACATCAAGATCTTTCTTGACTAAATCCTGGGCAGCGTCCATATATTTAAGTATAGCAATGAAGGTCTTTTAGCGGTGGTCACGAAAGCGTTTGAAAGAAGAATCATCCCGACGGGGACTATCGCCCATGGGCCGTCGGCTGACTGGGCGGGGCCCGCGATCACCACCTTCTCTTGAATGACCCCCGGTGGGGTCACCTTCGAGGAGCATGGTGAGATTGATTCTGCCTTGAAAATCGACTTCATAACATTTGACCGTGACGGTATCGCCAACTTTGACGACCGAGTTAGCATCGGCGACATACTCCCGGCTCATGCGGGAAACATGAACAAGACCGTCCTTGCCGGGGAGGATCTGGACAAAAGCGCCATAGGGCTCAACCCGGGTAACGGTGCCGGTGTAGATCTTGCCGATTTCGGCGGTCGCCATCAGTCCGTCGATGTAGGCTTTGGCCTGAGCTACTTTAGCTTCATCCATACCGGTGACAGTGACGCTGCCGTCCTCTTCAACGTTGATCTCGACGCCAAAGTCGGTCTGAATTTGGCGGATCATCTTGCCACCCGGCCCGATCAGCTCACCGATCTTGTCGGTGGGAATCTTGGTGCTGGCGACCTTCGGAGCGTAGACGCTGACAGAAGCACGGGGCGCGTCGATAACGGCGGTCATTTTGTCGAGGATCGCGAGGCGACCAACGTGTGCCTGGGCAATTGCTTTTTCGAGGATTTCAGCAGTAACACCGGGGATTTTAACGTCCATCTGCATAGCGGTGACACCATCGCGGGTGCCGGCGACTTTGAAGTCCATATCACCAAAGTGGTCTTCGATACCGGCGATGTCACTAAGAGTGACGTAGTTCATCTTCTCGCCGGTAATGAGACCCATGGCGATACCGGCCACCGGTTTTTTGATGGGGACACCGGCGTCCATCAGGGCGAGGGAACTACCACAGACAGAAGCCTGGGAGGTAGAACCGTTGCCGGACATAATTTCGGTAACAACGCGGATGGTATAGGGAAACTCGTCTTTACTCGGGAGTACGGGTATGAGGGCGCGTTCGGCCAGGGCACCGTGACCAATTTCACGACGGTTGGGGTTGCCGATGCGACCGGGTTCGCCGACGGCGAAGCCGGGCATATTGTAATGGTGCATGTAGCGTTTGGTCTCTTCGCCCTTCATGCCCTCGATGAGTTGTTCGTCGGAAGGCGAACCAAGAGTAACAATGGAAAGAGCATGGGTCAAGCCTCTCTGGAAGAAACCGGAACCGTGGGTTCGGGGTAAAAGACCGACAGACACATGAATTGGTCGGATCTCGTCGGGCTGGCGACCGTCAAAGCGGGTCTTTTTACCAAGAACTAGTTTTCTAACGTAGTTCTTGACTTCTTTATCGATGAGACGAACTAAGGCAATCCGGTCGATCTCGGGGTCTTGGGCCATGAGGGCATCGGCAAGGGGATCAAGTTTCAGACCTTCACCGCCAGAAGTTTTACTTTGGGCGAGAAGATCAGCGACGTCGACTTTTTCTTTGACCAGCTTGACGAGGTCGGCGGCAAATTCTTCCGGTTCGACGATCGTTTTGGTTTTACCGTCGGCGGCAAATTCTTTGATCACCTCAATGATGGTTTCGAGATGTTTCTGACCGAATTTCAAACCGGCGAGAATTTCTTCTTCGGAAACCTCGTTGGCGCCGGCTTCGACCATGGCGATGGAGCCAGTGGCGCCGGAAACGACCAGGTCGAGACGACTAGTTTCTTTTTCTTCCTTGGTGGGATTAACCAGATATTTACCAGAGGAGGTCAGACCAATGCGAACGGCACCGACCGGACCACTCCAAGGGAGGTGGCTGATGGCCAGGGCGGCAGAGGCGCCGATGAGCCCCAAGATTTCCGGTTCGTTCACCCCATCAATAGAAAGGGGACAAACGACCACCTGGACCTCATCAAAGTAATTGCTGGGAAACAACGGGCGGATCGAGCGGTCGATCAAACGGGAGGTGAGAATCTCGTTATCGGAGGGACGGCCTTCTCTTTTGATGAAACGACTGCCGCTGATAATACCGCCGGCGTAATGCTTTTCGCGGTACTCGACCTGAAGGGGGAAATAATCCAAGCCTTCGGCCCGTTTGCCGGAAACGGCAGTGGCCAAAACGATGGTGTCACCGCAACGAACGGTCACGGCACCAGCGGCCTGGGCCCCGAAGAGTCCGGCTTCTAATTTAATTTGTTTACCATCTAAATCGATGGTGGTGGATTTCAGTTTCATGAAAATCCTTTTCTATCGGGAAAAACAGGCGGTTCAAGAGGGAGGGTAAAGCTACTTGGTTAGCCTTAACTTCCACCTCGAAACCGGTGGTCTAGCCGAATTAACTTTTAATGGACGCGCCAATACCGAGCGTCTTACTCAACCCGGCGTAATCTTTGGGGTTGGTCTTGCCCAGGTAATTGAGGAGGCGGCGGCGTTTACTGACGATCTTCAGTAGCCCACGACGAGAGTGGTTGTCCTTTTTGTGCTCTTTGAGGTGCTTGGTAAGCTCCTCGATCTGGGCTGAAAGGAGGGCGATCTGGACTTTGGGAGAGCCGGTGTCGGTTTTCGTGGCCGCGAACTGGCTGATGATCGCTTGTTTTTTGGGTGTGGTCAACGCCATAACGTGAATATTGTATCAGAAAGCTCAATTATTCGCCACTAGTTTTGGCTGGCGCCGCGGTTGCTGTTGAAAATCTTGGGTTTTTTCCAGTCGCCTGGGACGCGGTTTTGACGAATGGGTGGGTTGAAAGCCGGGGGCGGAGCTAACTCGTCGTCAAACATGGGCGGCATAGGTTCCTCACCACCCATGAAAGGACTACCACCGAAGGGACTGGGTGGAAAAGCACCAAACCTACTGGTCGCGGCGAGAGGAGAACGACCGAGGCGACCACCGGCACGCATCAGATAAGCGACGGTTTCAAAAGT
>JBBTWQ010000053.1:0-2381 GCA_038062695.1 Patescibacteria group bacterium
ATGACGCCGCTATTGGCAAAAAGGGATGCCTTTTGGGTGAATTCCGACAGGGACCAGTAAATCTGACCCAGGAGGGGGTCGTTGACTATGACCTGACTGGGGTGGTCGACCGGGCCGACGAAGCCAACAATGACAACGGTGTGTTCACCGGAGGCGGCAAAAATTTTCTCACCGCTGCCATCGAACCAAAAAGTGGGGATGCCACTCCGGCTGTAAGTCCAGATGATTACCGGGTTACCCTTTTCAACTTCTTTGAGGATATCGGTAGTGGATATGCCGGAAAACTCACGGGCTTGGGTATAGAGATTAGCGACACGGGCGATCGGCGGCCAGTAGACGCCATAGCCGGTGGACATTTGTTTGCCGTCAATACTGCCGACGAAGGTCTCGTAGGGGTCGCCCCAGACATTGCCGCGGCGAGGAAGCGGGTCATAACCAACCTGAACGAGAAGCTCTTCTTCCGTTTTGGCAATTTGCCGGAAGGCCAGAGCCATACGCAGAGCGGCAAGTTCGCAGGAGAGCGGGTGTTGCTGGAGATAGATGGGAACGGGGAGTTTGAAAACCGACTGAACGGTTGAAAAAATGATCGCGTTGTCAGTGATCGAGTCCAGGCCGTCGAGACTCTCGACGCCCGCTTTGATGACGGCGGTGTAAAGAGTATCTTTTTGCCAGGATTTGGCCGGCGTAAAAATCAGCGTCTTGCCTTCCCAGCTGATGACCCCGCCGGTGGGCGGGGAGATAGCCAAAAGAGATTCGGCCGAAGCAGGGTTAACTTCCTGATCAAAAGTGATGGCCAGCGGTTCATCGGAGCGGACACCGGTCGAGCCGTCTGTTGGGAACGAGCTGGCGATCCGGACATGGCCCAGGGTGGTAAAGGTAGTGGCGAGGTCTGATTCGAGAAAACTGCCGTCAAGCGACTCGGCTTCTTTGGCCAGTCTGATGGTATATTCCGTTGCAAACTCATATTTTTTCGGAGTAAAGACATAAATGACGTGATCGATCAAGAGAGAAGAACCGGCCACGGGCGGCTGGATGGAGAAGTTACGCTTGATTGACGCCTCATCCATTTCTTTGGTAAAGCGGATAGTGATCGGTTGGCGGGAGGTAACAGCGTCGCCGGTGGGGAAAACGCTGTCGATACCAACGGGAATTTTCGTCGTAAAGTAACCCCGATAAATTTCCGAAAGCGGGCCGGTTTCGACAATGGCATCGGACTTCAGATTGCGCCGGACATCGGATTTCTTGACTAGTAATTGATAGCGGGTCCCCTGTTTCAAGGGGCTTTTGGGGGTCAGGGTATAGAGAGTCTTGGTCTGATCTAACGAAATTTCGAGGGGCAGGTGGGGGGCGAGCTCAAATTGGAATTGACTGACCTGGCCATCGGGGGCGGAAAGATAAATCAGGATCGGGGTATCCGCCCCGACGTCTTTTTGGTTATTGCCCGGGCTGACTTTTTTTACCCCCGGACTGGGCTGGGTTTTGAATTTGAGTTCATAGTCGTAAGGGGTCGATTTTCTAATCACATTGGTAATGTTTTTTAGAGCGATGGTGTACTCGGTAGCGACGGTGAGACTTTCCTGGGGGTAAAAGGCCACCCGGCGCAGGAGGTGAGTTCGATAAGTGCTGTTTTCAAAGACCCAGACACCGGGGACTTCCGGGGTGATTGACTTTTCCATGAGAGCCCGGCTGACGGGTCGGTCAAAGACGATTTCGATTTTGCGACTGAGGGGATAGTCGGTTTCCCCGGCACGAGGATCGGCCCTGATGACGTGGGGGGTGGGCAGGAGCCAATAAGCGGCCAGGGCGGTGCCGGCAAGAGCGGTCAAGATAAACAAGCCGCTGCCGACGAAGACCAGGCGTTTGATTTTGGTTCTGACCGGAGCTTCTTTCTTGTGGAAATGAATCAGGAAATAGACGGCGACGAGGCTAATGATGAAAGCGCCAATGACGGCCGCAACGATATCGAGGGGAATCAGGGGACTACCGGAGTAGAGAGCAGGATAAGTCATGGGCTTTCCCTAATTCTAGTATGGTGGTATGATTTTGGCCATGGAGAGAGAGTTGATTGCCCGGATGCCTACCGAAGTGATGAAGTTTTCCGGAAAAGGGACGGTTTGGGCTTTTTCCACGGTTTATGATCCGCCCGAAGGGTTTGAAGATTACGTCCCCTACACGGTGGCGATTATCGAACTCGCGGAAGGACCGTTGCTGACGGCGCGATTAACCGATGTGGATAATAATAGCGTTTATATCGGTATGCCGGTGGAGATGGTGATCAGAAAAGGGGAGGACTTGGGCGAAAGGGATATGCTTGTCTATAGCTATTGTTTTCGACCACCGATTCCCGAGGTAGAGGAGACTTTGGCAGAGACAATAGCCAG
>JBBTWQ010000054.1:0-1200 GCA_038062695.1 Patescibacteria group bacterium
TGGTCAGGTCGACCAGAATGAGTTTGTCGGCTGACTTGAAAAACTTGCCGGCGGCGACGGTAACTTGCGGATCAAGTTTGCCCTCTTCGTCGACCGATTCGGCGACGGTGAGATCGTGTTCTTTGCCCAGGGCGGTGTCAGCCTCACCGAAACCGGGGGCGATGTGGACAATGCCGGTGCCGTCTTCCATAGAGACGAAGTCGGCGGCGTAGATGACGTGATCCTGGGGTTTGGCCGCATAATAGGTATAGAGGGGTTCGTAGGAGAGACCAACTAATTTTTGACCCTTGAATCCGTCTTTTTCCTCGTATTTTTTGTCAGCAAAAATGGCTTGCAAACGGGACCGGGCCAAAATGTAGCGCTCCCCGGCCGACTCGACTTCGACGTAATCTTTGTCGGGAGCAACACCGAGGGCGAAGTTGGTCGGTAGGGTCCAGGGGGTAGTCGTCCAGGCGAGCAGATATTTAGCCCCACCTTTGATTTTGAATTTGACGAAGACAGAGGGATCGGTGACATCCTTGTAGGAGTTGTCCATGGCGACCTCGAAGTTACTGATCGGGGTAGAGCAACGGGGGCAAAAAAGGGAAACGCGTTTGCCTTTGTAGATCAGTTTTTTGTCATAAAGCTTGTGGAAAACCCAGATGACCGATTCCATATAATCCTTGTCCATGGTTTTGTAGGCATTTTTGAAATCGACCCAGCGGCCGATGTGGTCGACGTACCATTCCCACTCAGCGCTGACGTTGCCAACGTAATCTTTGCAGGCGGCGATGAACTTATCGATCCCCAGAGTCTCGATTTCTTTCTTACTGTTGATCCCCAAAAGCTTTTCGACTTTGTTCTCGGCGGGAAGGCCGTGGCAATCCCAACCCCAAACTCGGCGGACACGTTTCCCCTTCATGGTTTGATAGCGGGGAACGACGTCCTTGACGATGCTGCCCAAAAGGTGGCCATAATGGGGTAAACCGGTGATGAAGGGCGGGCCGTCATAAAAACTGTAGGAATTGTTTTCGGGACGGTTGTCAACTGATTTTTCAAAAATCTTGTTCTTTTTCCAGTACGCCAAAACCTCTTCCTCAATCTGATTAGGAACGTAGTTGGTCTCGATTGGCTTTAGTTTGTGTTTGGCCATGGCTTTATTTTATATCAAATTCGGGAACGGCTAGAAGGAAGTGTTTACTGGCGCTTGCGGAGGAAGGT
>JBBTWQ010000055.1:0-2451 GCA_038062695.1 Patescibacteria group bacterium
TATCCATACCTAAATTGTACCAGCCGGGCGATTTCCATCCAACCTCTCTGTCATTCCCGACCCGATCGGGAATCCATTTATATAGATTCCCACTTTCGTGGGAATGACAACGTTTTCTTTGCTAATATGAATTCACGATGCCCGACGTCACCCAATTCCACAAAAAACTGATTGAAAAATACGGAAATCTCGAAGTCTGGGAAATCGACGGCGAGAAACTCCGAGCCGAGAAAGACATCGAGTTTACCAACTTTGGCCTCTGGCCTGACTTTGCTTACATTCCCAAGAACGAACTCTGGCTCGACATCGAGCGCGACCCCGATGAACGCCGCTTTTTCATCGACCACATGCTCGCTCAGTGGAAAACTTTAAAGAAAACGGGGGATAACGACCAGGCAGTCGCTAAGGCCTACCGGGTCGAGGCGGCCGAACGGGCCAAAGCGGGCGATAAAGCCAAAGTTTTTGACAAAGCAAAACACGCTCACCCGGAGAAAGTCCATATCAAAAAACTGGGGGAGACCGATGCTGGTTTGGTCGTTTGGCTCATCAACGGCCGTCTCGTTCGCAGCGCCTTTTTTATCGACTTCGTCGACGGCGGCCACCATATCATTTATCCCTGGGTGCCGGAAAAGGAAGTCTGGCTCGACGACGATCTCGCCCTCGCCGAATACCCTTATGTCTTGCTCCACGAACTCCACGAGCGCAAACTGATGGCGGGGGGCTGGGATTATGATCACGCCCACCCCGACAGCAGCCAGATTGAACTTTACTGTCATCATCACCCCCACCACCTCAAGGAAGAACTGGCAAAACTAGGCTGGCATTAGGGTACAATAAACCTCATGGAAAAGTTGATCAAATCCATCAAGGGACTTTTTGGTATCAAAGAACTCCGCAAGAAGTTTTTTTTCACTCTTTTAATTTTTGCCATCTATCGTTTTATCGCCCACATCCCCGCTCCCGGTATTGATCTGCCCGCCCTCCGCCAAGTTTTTAATAGCAGTCAGCTTCTGACTCTTCTGGACGTCTTTTCCGGCGGCACTCTGGCTAATTTTTCGATCATGGCCCTGGGCTTGAACCCCTATATCAACGCCAGCATCATTATGCAAATGATGACCATGGTCATTCCCTCCCTCGAGGCCTTAAGCAAAGAGGGGGAATATGGACGTGAAAAAATAGATCGCTACACCCGTCTAATTACTGTTCCGCTTTGTTTTGTCCAAGCCTTTACCGTCATCGCTTTCCTGCGCCAGCAAAATCTCATCCTCGAAAGCGACCCCATTCATCTTTTAAGTCTCGTTTTCACCGTCAGCGCCGGCACCATGCTCCTTATCTGGTTGGGTGATCTCCTGACCGAACACGGGCTGGGCAATGGCACTTCCCTGATCATCTTCGCCGGTATCATTGGTCGCCTGCCGGTTGAGCTTTTCCAAACCGCCTCTACTCTTGATCAGAGTAGCATCACCAACGCCATTGTCTTCGCCGTCATGTCCCTCGCCGTCATTTACGCCGTCGTCAAAACCTCCGAAGCCGTCCGCCAGGTGCCGATCCATTCCGCCCGCCGCGGCGCCGCCAGTTTCCTGCCGCTCCGTCTCAACCAAGCCGGCGTCATCCCCATCATTTTTGCCGTCTCCTTTTTACTCATCCCCAACTTTCTCACCCAGGCCTTTAGTGGTTCCGCCAACCAGGCTCTGGCCGCCTTTTCCCGAAATCTCAGTGCCTTTTTAACGCCCAATGGCTTTTGGTACAACGCCATCTACTTCGTCCTTATCGTCGCTTTTACCTATTTTTACACCGCCGTTGTCTTTAATCCCGAAAAAATTGCCGACGACCTGAAAAAATCCGGTAATTTTATTCCCGGTATTCGGCCCGGTGCTTCGACGGTTGCCTATCTTTCCCACGTTCTGGTCCGGATCACTCTGGTCGGTGCCTCCTTCCTTGGTTTAATCGCCGTTCTCCCCTCAGTCATTTCCCAAGCGACAAAAATCAGCACCCTCGCCGTCGGCGGTACCGGTTTATTGATCGTCGTTTCTGTCATTTTGGAGACGATGAAAACGGTTGACTCCCAGCTTTACATGCACAATTACAACAAGTTTCTCGATTGATGAACCTCATTATTCTCGGCGCTCCCGGCAGCGGCAAAGGTACCCAGGCGAAACTCTTGACCGAAAAATTTGACCTCAGCCATCTCTCTTCCGGCGATCTATTGCGGGCTGAAGCCGTCTCCGGGAGCGCCAAGGGCAAAATCATTGCCGATCTTTTGGCCAAGGGTGATCTGCTTCCCTTCGAAACCGTCCTGGAAGTGCTCGAGCCGGCCTTCAAACAAGCCCGGGGGGGTTTCATCCTCGACGGCACCCCCCGCGACGTCAAACAAGCCGAATACCTCGACTGGTTTTTGCAAAAAAATGCACTTCAAATCGATAAAGTGATCTATCTTTCTCTCCCCGCCGA
>JBBTWQ010000056.1:0-1537 GCA_038062695.1 Patescibacteria group bacterium
TGGCTATATTCTAGTACAATATCCTCATGGCTGTAACCCACGAAGAATTAGATCAATATACCCAAAGGCTTTCCGGTTTACACGAAAAACTCAAGCCGGAGGATTTATATGCCAAAAAAGAAGCGCTGGAGAAAGAAACTGCTGATCCTGATCTCTGGCAAGACGAGGCCAAAGCTAAAAGTCTTCTCCAGGAACTCGCCCGCTTGCAGTCGCTTCTTGCCGACCTAACTTCGGTTTCCGATAACCTCAAAAGTCTGGCTGATTTGATCCGGTTGGCCGAGGAAGCCAAAGACAGCAGTCTCAACTCCGATATCGAATCATTACATCGAAGCGTAATTCGCCAACTCGACCGTCTGGAACTCGCCACCTATCTTTCCGGGCCCTACGACAAAAATGAAGCCATTCTCTCCATTCATTCCGGTCAGGGTGGCACCGAGGCCATGGACTGGGCGACCATGCTCGCGAGGATGTACACCCGCTATTTCGAGCGGCAAGATTGGCCCTACGAAATGGTCGCCTACTCGCCCGGTGAGGAGGCCGGACTCAAGTCGGTTACCTACATCGTTCACGCCCCTTATTCCTTCGGCTACCTGAAAAATGAACGCGGCACCCACCGCCTAGTCCGTCTGTCTCCTTTCAATGCCGATAATCTCCGCCAAACTTCCTTCGCCGGTGTCGAGGTCATGCCGGTTATGGAGGAATCAGCTGAAACTGTCATCCGTGACGAGGACCTCGAGTTCGAGGCCAGTCGTTCCTCTGGTGCCGGCGGCCAAAATGTGAACAAGGTTAGTACTGCCGTCCGTATCCGCCACCTTCCGACCGGCCTTGTTGCCGAGGCTCAAAGCCAGCGTTATCAGGAGCAGAACAGAAAAATCGCCCTCCAGCTTCTGAAAGCCAAACTCTGGGAGCTGGAAGAAAAGAAACGTCAGGAGGAACTGGCCAGAATCAAAGGCGCCCACACCATCGCCGGCTGGGGGACCCAGATCCGCTCCTATGTTCTCCATCCCTACAAATTGGTCAAAGACTTACGGACCGAGTACGAATCGACCGACCCCGATTCTGTTTTGGACGGCGATCTGGATATGTTTATCGAAACTGAATTGAAATATTTTGCTCCCTTGCCGAAATCTGCTAAACTCTAACTAGTTAACAATAGGCCTTCCATGGAACTCCAAAAGATCAACCTCGCCAAAGCCACCCCTGCCGCCGATCCGAAAGTAGTACCGGTTCAGGAAGTTAAGCCACTAATCACTAATGCACCTATGGATTCTGATTCCTTCTTCACTCTGCCTAAAATTATTGGTTTAGTTGTTGTCTTGGCTCTTGGCTTGGGGAGCGGCTATCTCTTAAAGAATGGTTCTATCGGCGGCGTAATCAATACCGGTCCGACTGTCTCCAGGAACGTCCCCGCAGCCGGCCTCAAGGAAGGCGATATTGTCGGTGTTCAGGATGAGAAGACGTTCAAAGACAGCACCACCGGTGTTTTGCACAAGGGCGGTCTCGACGGTGAAGGCAGCCACCAACTGCTTCGCCCGGG
>JBBTWQ010000057.1:0-1072 GCA_038062695.1 Patescibacteria group bacterium
TTTCATAACTACCTCCCAAACGGGTTCCGAAGAGCCCATTTCGGAGGCGGTTATGCCTAGCTGTTCTTGTAAAAGTGCTTTGATACCATACCACAATAACGATCGAAAGTCAAGAATATAGGTCGATTTGAGAATCGACACTGCGCTCGGCCAGCTCGCTTGGGGTATCTTGACAAGGTGGTAAGTAACATGTTACATTGGGACGATGTTAACAAAAAGAACCAATGTTCTCTTTGATGAGGACGAGTATTCCAGATTGGTGTCAATCGCCAGGGTACGAAAGGCGACGGTGGGGCATCTAATTAGGGAAGCGGTCAAGCGGACTTACGTAAAAAAGAGGAAAAATGTATGGGCTAAGACGTTGTCCGAGATTCGTAAAACCATGAAAGGGGTGAAGATCTCGCCCGAAGAGTGGAAGGAATTTATCAATGAGGGCAGGTTATAATGACCACATATGTCATTGACGCGTCGTACCTCCTTTCGGTAATGGTGCCTGACGAAGCCATCGACCAGTCGGTTTATAAAAGGATTTCGTCTGGAGAGATGTATTTGATAGCGCCGGTTCTATTTGGTCTTGAGGTGAGTAATGCGATATTGCTCGCGAGTCGAAGAAAAAGAGTTTCTCGTCAGAAAGCGAGTTCTTTGGTCAAACATTTTTTGAGTTTGCCGATAGTTTACAAAGAAGTTAACTTAATGGAGAGCTATGTTTTGGCGGACAAATTGGACTTGACTGTTTATGATGCCAGCTATGTTTGGCTGGCCAGGAAGATGAAGGTGGAACTGCTGACCTATGATAGAAAGATGCAGGAAGCTGTTTAGACTCGTTAGTTTGGGGAATAAGGGTTGGGGTTGGTTTGACGGGAGACGCGGAAAAGATTTTATGATAGGGGGGAGGAGGGCCGGTTGCTGTCAATGACACTTACCGCGATTTCTTTGACTTGGGAGGTGGCGTGTTCGAGCTGACTTTTTAGTTGGCGGACTTCGTCGGCTTGTTCCTTGGCGATTTTTTCCAGATTTTCGATTTTTAATTTGGCCAGGGCGCGTTCGCCCTCGATTTGTTTTTCGTTGAGGT
>JBBTWQ010000057.1:1172-10281 GCA_038062695.1 Patescibacteria group bacterium
GTTGAGGTTTTGACGGTGGCGGTTGGAAGTCTGGGGGAGGTGGAGTTCTTTTCTTTTGTTTCGCGGACGAGGTTTTCGTAGGCGGCGAGAATCTCTGGCTTGGTGTTTTTGACGGATATGGTTTGCATAATTGCGGCTAGTATAGCCAAAGAATCACCAAAGTCAAGGCAGGGGGGCCTATCTAAGGGATTTGTCCAGAGAAAAGATGATTTCACGGAATCGTATCAGGGCCTGGGGGAGTTCTCGGTAGACATTTTCGGCCATGGTTTCGTCGTAGGGATGAACAGTCTCGTTGCGTAGGTCGACGAGCTTGATCCAGTCGTCGGAGTAATCAATTAACCCATTCTGGTAAGCCTCGCGGAAGGTGTCTTTGGGGGAGTTGGCAATAATACCCCCTTGTTCCTTAAGGTGGGTTTGGAGGGTTTTCCAGGATAAATCGAGGCAAAACTCAAACCGTTGGATGGCCGAATCACGGACAATGTCGGTTTTGGGTTGGTTGAGGACTTCGTCGAGACGGCTGACGGCTTTTTTGAATTGATCGAGCTGAAGATTAATTTTTGTCATGGGACGATTGGTTTGGCGGTTTGGTTGGCGAGTTGGCGAAAGGACTCGGAAGTTGTGGCGAGGTCGACAACGTCAATTTTATAAAGGATTGGCGCTTCTTTGATGTCTTCGCGGAGACGGGCGAGAAGATGGCGGGGGACGGGTTTGGGTCCCTGGATGCCTATATCGATGTCGGAAGTAGGTTGGGCCGTGCCGGCGGCGCGGGAGCCAAAAATCACCAGACCATACCGACTAAGGTCCAGGTGTTTGCGGGCGATTGGCAGGAGGTATTTTTTTATCTCACCAAGCGGGATTTGATCCATGGCTCGAGTATAGCACTGGGGTAGGTTAGCGCCGACGCTTGGGCCGATTTGAGAATCGGCACTGCGCTCAACCAGTTCGCTTAGCCTTGATGAAGGCGGCCAGGCCGCCAAAGTAGCTCAGAGCGGCGAGATTGTAGAAAGCGTTGGTGGCCAGACCGGTGTCGACGACGGCGTGCTCGGCACAAGTATTGGCCATACCATAGACGGGAGTACAAACGGTTTCGGTGCTGGTTTTAAGGCTGACAGCCTTTTTGAGACCGCCTTTGGTTTCGACTTCTTCTGCAACGACGACGGGGACTGGGGTGGCGGTGGGACTGGGGGTGGGAACAGCATTGGCACTGTCGCCTCTAAAGGGTTTGACGGTAACAAAAGGAGTCGGCTCGGGGAGCTTGGTAAAGATACCTTCAATTTTCTTTTTGGAGATCAGTTTCTGGCTGGCAAAGGTGACCGCCCCGACAACGACCAAAACGGCGAGGACGAAAGGCAGAAATTTGAACGCAGAAGTTTGCATGGGGGATAGTCTACCTCAATAATCTATGTTTGTCAAATGTTATAGGGCGGGTAGCTGCCCACTTGACACGAGGGGGGGGTAATGCTTAACTGGATGATAGTTAAGCATTAACAATGAAGATAGAGACTATGGAATCAGAAGTACAGACACCAATACCAACCGCGATGGAGCGGATTACTGCCGCGGCCGATACTGCCGGAGCACCCCGGGCTGAAAAAGTGATGCAGATATTGGGTCGCGTCCTTGGGGCAGGTGAGGCGGCAGGGATGGCGGTAACGATAGCCGGCGAGAACGCGCGGGAATTACAACTTCGAACAGGGGACAGATTGAATGAATCAGCTCACTGGTTGGAGAATGAAATTACGAGTGAAGCCAATAGGCTCGGCGAGCAGATGACCAAGTTGAAGGATGGCGCAGTGGCGACCGCCAAAGGCTGGGCGGAACGGGCGCTGAAGTTTGGTTTGACTAAGGCGACGGCCCTTGAGGATAAAGTGGTGATGGTTTGTAATATTCCGGCTGGTTTGAAAGAAAAGAAGGCAATTTTGGAAACGGCGAAGGCTCGAGCTGGTGCTGAGCAGTTTTCAAAGCAGGTGGTTGAGCAGATGACAGCCAGAGCCAGTTTAACGGTTGAACAAAGAGCAATCTTAGAGGATCTGTTGAAGTGGCAGGAGGAGGAGAGAATTGGACTAGAGATAGAGCATGCGGGCGCGAGAGAAGAGACGGTTGCTGGGATCGACGAGGCACGCAAAAGGGCGGCTGAGTTAAGGGCGGATGCAGCCAACATGAGTGACAAGATAGAAAAACGAAGGGTCTTTAAGGGATGGCTGGCTAAGATGAGCGCTTAATAATTAGTTGAAATAAAATGAACTTACAAGAACTGAAGCAAAAATTAAGCGAGGTTGGATTTTCGGATGAGGTGGCGGCGAAGTTGAACGAAATAGTTGCCGCGGCGATGGCCAAGGGGAGTTTGGACGCGGCTGCTAAACAACAGATGATGGATTTGATCGACCTTGATGTCGAGGCGGGGCTACTGGAGGCGGACACGATGGAAAAGATGGCTCTGGCATTGAACTCGTTTGCCGCGACCAATGAAAAGATCCTCGAGATGCATGATGAGAAAGAGGCGAAGATCGAGGCGGACGTGGAGGAAGCAGTGGGCCAGATTGAAGATGCGATGAAAACACCGCCGGCGGCGCCGACGCTGTAGTTTCGTCACTAAATCACCCTCTAGATGGGATGGTAAAGTAAGAGTGCTGCCTGGTGGGGTATAATGGCTTTATGTCGGATCAGATGATTGTGGACATTGCACAAATATTACGAAAGAGAGGAGCGGTTGAGGCATCACTTTTTGGCTCGGTGGCGCGCGGGGACTATCGATCTGACAGCGATGTCGATTTACTGGTGAAGTTTGATCGCAATAAGAAAACCAGTCTGTTCGACCTGGTCTCAATTCAGGAGGAACTTGAGAAGAAAATTGGAAGAAGGGTGGATTTGATTACAAAGTTGAATAAATATGTCGAGCCTTATGTGAAGGCTGATCTGAGGAAAATAATATGAATGATCGAGATTCGGTCTACCTTCGACAGATGCTTGAGGCGATCGGTGTCGTGGCTGAGTATATTGACGGAAAAAAGCTGACTGATTTGGAGTCGGACCGGATGCTTCAGGATGCAGTGATTAGGAAGATAGAGGTAATCGGGGAGGCTGCCAGGAGACTGAGCGGGTCTTTTCTCAAGGCTCATGCTGAGTTATCATTGTTGTCAGCGATTACGATGAGAAATAAATTGATTCACGAGTATGATGATATTGACCTGAAGGTTGTTTGGGATACGGTAAGCGTGGATTTGCCGAAGTTGGGGGAGGCTATCGAGAAGCTTCTGTAGTCTGGCGTTTGAGTCCAGTGGGTCAAAAATACAGAGCCTATGGTTGGGAGTAAGCTAAAGAATCCTCTTGGTCCCGCGGGAATACTCGGGACTTCGTTCGTTAGT
This sequence comes from Patescibacteria group bacterium, assembly GCA_038062695.1. Lineage (GTDB taxonomy): Bacteria > Patescibacteriota > Microgenomatia > UBA1400 > MFAQ01 > 2-01-FULL-50-23. The sequence continues at coordinate 4,538 of JBBTWQ010000057.1, forward strand.
AAACTCTCTTAGCATACTTGAAAATGCGGGTGGGGGAGTTCCACAAATCGCAGGTGTAGAGAATCAAATTGGCGGTATAGTCGGTGATGGCGGTACCGGTTTCTTCTTGGTAGATTTCGTAGACATATTTTCGTTGGTTCCAGACGACCTCGACCTGGTCGCCGACTTTTAGTTTGGGCAGGTTGTAGAAAGAGTTGAGGGTTCTGAATGAATTGGTCCAGGTGACGTAGCCGAAGCGGTGGGCGGCGAGAATGATGGGTAATGTGTTGTCCTCGGGGGTACCAAAGTCGGGGACGCGCCAGATGCCGGTTTTTAGAATTTCGGCCCAGTTGCCGCCTTCGTGAATCTCGCCCCGAACGCCGATTTTTTTAATTAAAAGGCCGTTTTCCTTGGGCAGGGAGGGGTCGAAGTCGGGCAGTGGTAGCGCCGGTTTCACCTGGGAGGAATCCGGAGTACCGGCTACCGTCCCAGGAGAAACCAACCCAGGAACGGTATTACCAATGGTTGAGGCTAAGACCTCGGAGGTGCCCGGAGAGAGGCGGTAGAAGACATAAGGCCAGATGGGAGCGGCGACGAAGATGACGGTCAAAACCCAGAGGCTAAGGCCGAGATAGAGGTAGGAGCGTTTGGACACAAGTTGAGTATAAAGATTCACCCGCCAGGAGTCCATCCGGCCACCTGGCGGGTGTAAAGCTTAGATTGGTCTAATCGGGAGTTGACATTATGGGGTGGAATGTGATATATTGTGCTCCAGTTTGAGAGTGTCGAAGGTGAAATGGGTTTCGCGGGGAGCGCTTGTCATCTGCGCTTCAGAACGCCTTACGCGTTTCACCCTTGACAGTCTTAAGACAAGGTTCTAAGATGGTCTTACGATTTCCCAAATAGTTTAGTTCCAGGCAAGTTTTAAAAAAATTTTAGCGATGGCGAGTTCTACAGGTACCCCTTACGTAAAAATGATTGACGGCCGTCCAGCTCGGATAGAGCCGATAGCTTCGGAAATGCCGGCTGAGGATTTTGGCGGAATTTTGGAGATTGCCGGCGGCGACGGCCATGGTGTGGTGCGGCCCGGGTTCAAGCCCTCGGACTTGGATGTGTATTTGATGGGGAGTGTGGTCAGGAGCCTTTCGCTTCGTCCCGGTGACTATTTAACGGGCAAGGCGAGAAAACCGCGGGAGAATGACCGCTACTGGAGCTTTGTCTCTCTCGATAAGGTCAACGGTGTCGATCCCAAGGAAATGCTGGGCCGACCCAAGTTTGAGAGAGGGACGCCGATTTATCCTTTTGAAAAAATTAAGTTGGAGACGGGCAAGGAGCCCTTGGCTAACCGGCTAATTGATTTGGTGGCCCCAATTGGCCGGGGACAGCGCGGTTTGATTGTTTCGCCTCCGAAGGCGGGGAAGACGACGGTGCTTAAGGATATCGCGGCCGGGATCGCGGCCAATTATCCTGAAATCCATATCATGGCGGTCCTGGTTGGTGAGCGACCGGAAGAGGTGACCGATATCGCCCGGCACATTGCGGCGATCACCAAGAACAGCAAGATGCCCGGTGAAGTCGCGGCCAGCAACTTCGACGAAAAAGCGGAAGATCAGACCGTGGTTTCGGAAATTGCTCTGGAAAGAGCTAAGAGGTTGGTGGAACTGGGTCACGATGTGGTTATTCTTCTCGACTCGATTACCCGTTTGGCCCGGGCTTACAACTTGGCTATCCCCACCTCGGGTAGAACCTTGTCCGGCGGATTTGATCCGGCGGCTTTGTATCCCCCGAAGCGATTTTTTGGGGCGGCCCGAAAGATCGAAAACGGCGGCTCGCTGACCATCATCGGGACGGCTCTGGTCGATACCGGTTCGCGGATGGATGAACTGATCTATGAAGAGTTTAAGGGGACGGGCAACATGGAACTCATTCTTGACCGGAAGCTGTCTGAGAGACGGATTTATCCGGCCGTGGACGTGATGCGCTCCGGCACTCGCCGCGAAGATTTGTTGTTTGATTCGACCGAGTATCAGAGCATTATCCTGATGCGGCGGATGCTGGATATGCTAAACGATGGCGAACGAACCGAAGTGATTGTCGAGCGGCTGACGAAAACGAAGAACAACAAAGAGTTTTTGGCGAGTTTGAAGGAGGGTTAAGATGAGGACGGAATTGGCCCGGACGGTGGACGAGGCGATTCGAAGCCATGATGCCATGGGTGGGACGGACCATCCGGATCCAACTCTTCATTCATTGCCGATTGAATCAGAGAGATAGTGGAGTCGAGATAGATAAATCATTGGTCAAATCGGTCGAGGAGCTTTTGCCAAAGAGGTTAATTTCTTGGGGAGATTTTTCTTGGCCGTGTTGCTTGAGCAGATTAAGCTGATAGGAGGCGGGGTTGCCGTCGAGAGGCAGATCATAGCTTAGCTGAACGGCCGATTGGCTGCCGGCGGCGGTAGTATGGAAGAAACCGACTTCGCGCAGGCTATAATTGAATTTTAGATCAAATAACTTTTGCTTGATGCCATCGAATGGAGTTGGATATTGAGTAAGAGTTTTGGGCAAGGTTGGCTGGGCGGTCAGCCTAATATTTTTGGCGTTTTCAGGCAGGTAATAACGCAGATAGGAGATGTAGTTGCCGCCGAAGAAACGGGGCGGAAGCGGATTTTCCAGGGGCGAGTTGTTGGTAAAAGTAAGGTTAATGAGGTGACTGATGTCGGTTTCGCTTTTGGTGATAGTGTGGACCGACTTTCGCTCGACGCAACAGTTGGCCTTGTTAGCGCCCATATTGGCTTCGATGAGGAGAACAGTATCGTTGAGGCAACCGGCAACTTGGCAAGCGGGGACGGTCAGTTTACCGGCCCAGTCTTTTTGTTCGAGAATTGTTTGGAAATTGGCGTTAGTGGAGTTAAGGAGAAGATTGCCGTGGTTTAATTGGTCGAGGAGAATTTTGACCAATTGAACAGATTGGTCTAATTTGAGGGAGGAGAGTTTTTTGGTTAGGGCGGCGCCAACAGCGGTTAAGGCGTCTTTTTTTTGGGTCGAGCCAGGGAAGAAGTCGATCTCGGCCTCGTTTTGGAGCAGTGAGTAGAGATTGTCGGCGGTCAGTTTAAAGCCGTATTCGGGGATGTCGACCTCGCCAATGAGGTGCATGATTTTTTCGATGGTGGTCAGATTGAGGGTCAGCAGGAGATCGGGGTTGATTTCGTTACCTTTGGCAAAAAACCAGCGGATGGTTTTGGCGGTTGTGGGCCAGTCCGGTTCCCAGTCGGAGTCGCGCAGTTTGAACCAGCCCTGTTGGAAACTGGTTTGAATCGGCGGTGGTGGCTCGACGTGACCAACCAGGGCCCCATCGGGAACGTAGATATCCTGAAAACGGAAAGTGGGTTGGCCCTTGTCGATGGTGACGACGGCGTAGGAACCGAAAAAGCCGCCGTTGGCGCGCATTTCGTGATTGTTTTGGAGGAGGATGAGATAGGTGGTGGGTTTTTCTGTCCCGAGAAAGTAGTCGGCCTCAGGCAGGAAAGATTTGGTCTCGTCGATGAGCTTAAGGGCGGCAGTGAATTCATCCCGGCGGAGGAAGAAATTAACGAACTTTAGTTTCGGTTCGAGAGCGGGAAGGGATTGAAGGCAGGACACCGCAGTGTCACGGTGCCACGGTGTCACGAGGGAGAGACAAGGTTTGGTGGCAGGGATGAGGAGGCCGATCAGAAAAATTAAGATTTTGGTCATGTCGGTTTGGTGGCGACGATGATTGGGTGACTGCCAAGAGTGGGCAAGAGGTCGCCAAGAAACATACAGAATAAGCGGAGCGGTTTGGGAAACCAGGGCTTGGTGATAAGGGGACAGAGGAAGTTGGGTGAAGTTAGCCGAATGGTTTTGAACCCGGCGGCTCGGAGCTGGGAGGTGAGAACGGTGGGGGTGTATAGATGGAGATGGCCGGCGCCCTCTTTACTATATTCTAGGTACTGGGGATAGGCACCAAAAAGAAGGCGGAAGCGATTAGTTAGAGAAGCGAGGTTGGGGGTAGAGAGAATGAGAAAACCGCCTTTTTTAAGAACGCGGTAGATTTCTGACAAAAATTGATCGGTGTCAAAGAGGTGCTCGATAATCTCGAGAGCAAGAACGAGGTCAACCGAGCCGGACTTGATTTGGAAAGGTTTTTCCAAGTCGTCACCTTTGGTGATATCGAGGCCAACCCCTTTGCCATTCGTCTTTTGGCAGACCAGTTTCAGGAAACTGTCATCGGCGCTGGCCAGTTCGAGGATCGAGAGGTCGGACCTCTTGATGGGGAGGTTTTCGATGAGACGGAGGGCTTTGACTTGATAAATTTTGTTGGCCAGGTCGAGGCTCCGGTAGCCGGTAAATTTGGCGGTTTGGTCTTGTTGCCGGCTATGCATGGTTTTATTGTAATGGCTGGAGGTGGTTGTTTTCGACGAGGTGGGTGACGCCGAGGGATTTGAGACGGCTGATGTTGTTCAGATTGAGACCGGAAGCGTTAATTTGCCCAACTAAATCGATCCAGGCGAGGGGAGCAAAGCCGGAAAAGCCGCCGACGCGGCGGTGGCCGTGGTCGAGAGAATAGAGGGAGCGAACTGACTCGATTTCATGACCGGGCTGGTTCCAGAGAAGAATGGGGAGTTCGAGAATGACGGCGTCTTGGGGCAAGGCTTTGACCTTTGCATAGACGGGTGGCAGGGCGGCGTCGATGGTGTAGCCGGGGCGGGGCAGACCGGCTTCGAAAAGAAGCAGGCTGATGACGAGTGTGTAAAGAAGCGGTTTTTTGGGCAGGCGGGTAGCGATAATGGCCGAGGCGGCGATCAGAGCGAGAACGATAAAACGGCTGGGGGTGCGCAGCCCCTGAAAGCCGGGAAAGAAATAGTAAAAGAGGGTGTAGGGTAAGGGTAAGGGGAGGCCAAAAACTTTAACGGTGTGGCCAAAAGCTTTGACGACCGGCCCGAAAGCTAAGAGAAGGGAGGATGTGAGAATTATGAAGTAAGGTTTAAGTTTAGAGGTCGGACCTCTTAAGGTCAGAAATAGAAGGATGATAATCGTCCAGGAACGGTACTTGGTGAAAACTTCCTCGAGACCGAGGGAAAAATGGGCGGCGTCGCGGATGGGCCGGACGGCTTCGGGGAAGGTTTTGGGGAGGGCCAGGTAGGGGGAGAGGAAAATAAAGACGCAAAGGAAAAAAGGCAAACCGGAGAGGAGGATTTGAAGAAAGTGTTTTGGTTTTTGGAGCCAATAGATGAGGCAGATCAGGAAAAGAAAATAGACGGGCAGGAAGCTATCGGCCAGCTGGAGGAAGGTAAACAGGAAAAAGAGATGCAGAAAGAGGCTTTTTTCTTCACGCTGATAGCGACAGAAGCAATAGAGAGCGCTGAAAAACGGCCAGAGAGAGTAAAGCTGGAGATGGGGTAAATAGGCGAGGTGAAAGCCGGAGAGGTTAAAAAGCAAGGCGGCGAACAAGCCTTTGAGGCTGTCTTTGGTGAGATAGGCGAAGAGCAAAAAGGAGGCGGCAAAAGTCAGACTAGTGGCGAGGAGGAAAGAGAAATTAAAGATAGTAATTGGCGAGGAGGTAAGAAGGCGAAAGGGCAGGCTGATAACGGCGGTGGTGACAAAGGGTTCGGAATAGGTGAGGGTGTTGTCATAGGGAGCAAAGAAAGTACCATAAAACAGGGGTTGGCGGCGGAGGAGATTGTTTTGGACTTGGCCGATGATGTAGGCGATCAGGCGAGTATCATTATTATCCGGCAGGGTGTCGG
>JBBTWQ010000058.1:0-2479 GCA_038062695.1 Patescibacteria group bacterium
CCAAAATGCGGCGACGAAAACGGAGTGGTGCCCTTGCCTCCCGATCAGCTGCCGTTAACCTTACCCTATCTGGAATCATATGAACCGACGGAAACGGGGCAGTCACCGCTTTCACGAATTTCCGAATGGGTGGAAACCGTTTGCCCTAATTGCGGTGGCCCGGCGCGGCGGGAAACGGATACGATGCCGAATTGGGCGGGGAGCTGTTGGTATTTCCTACGCTTTGCCCTACTCCGCCAAGGCTACGAAGGGCAAGCCGACCTTGATCAAATTTGGGAAAAAGAGTTTAAGCCAGCTTTTGATGATTGGTTGCCGGTCGATTGGTATCTGGGCGGGGCGGAACACGCGGTCCTGCACCTGCTCTATGCCCGTTTTTGGACGAAAGCCCTTTATGATTTGGGGCTAGTCAAATTCAGCGAGCCATTTTTGCGTCTGCGGTCGGTGGGGATGGTTCTCGCTACCGATGGCAAGAAGATGAGTAAGAGTTTGGGGAATGTGATTAACCCCGACGAGGTGGTGGCGGAGTATGGAGCCGACGCGGTGCGGATTTACGAGATGTTTATGGGGCCATGGGACCAGGCGATTGCCTGGAACAGCCGGTCGCTGATCGGTTGCCGGCGATTTGTCGAGAAAGTTTGGGAGCTGGCGAGTCGGGATGTGGCCAACAACTGGAAGGAGTCAGACACCAAACTGACGGCGGAGCTGAATAGGTTGATTAAGAAAGTGGGGGAGGACATTGGGCAATTGAAATTTAACACGGTGGTGGCGGCAGAGATGAAATTCGCCAATACCTGGTCTAGCGCAAAGACCGGTTTGAGTCAGGAAGACATAAAGCGGCTACTGGCGGTCTTGGCCCCCCTGGCACCATTTGTTTCGGAAGAACTTTGGCATGCTTTGGGGGAACCGGGCTCAATTCACCTTTCCGGTTGGCCGGAGGCAGAGGAAATTACGGACGAAGAGGTCACAATTGTCGTTCAAGTTAACGGCAAAATGCGTGGGAGTTTGGTGTTTTCGGCGTCTGACGCCAAAGATGAAAAAGCAGTGACGGAGAAGTCGCTTACTAACGAGCAAGTGAAGAAATGGGTTGGCGGGGAATATAAAGTGGTGTTTGTGCCGGGCCGGCTGATTAATTTCGTGGTGTAAGATTGGGTTGTGAGCTGGAGAGAAAGATTGGGTCATCGGTGGATTGACCGGTATGAGCCGCGGCAAAAGAGTCATTGGCAGAAAGTTGGAAAAGAATTGATTTTTCTTTTTGAAAAGGATGCCGAGGTTTTTTTGGATGATTTGTGGATCAAAAGTCCCGGAGATCAATATCGAGCTTTGGAATTGGTGGGCATGTTTTCTGAAAACGAGAAAGTTGCCGGGGAAGTATACGGCGGTCTTTTGGTCAGATACGCGAAAGTTGGGGAAGGAGTTTGGACCGAAGAGGAGGCGGGAAAGGCAGTGGAGTTTTTGAGAAGTATGACCTGGTCAATGAATGTGAAACCGGAGTCGGTTTTTCTGGGTTGGCAGATTTTACTGGAGGTGGCCTCAAAAAGTGAGGCATTTTGGGAGGATCGGGAGGGACTTTTGGCTCACATTGATTACGTGACGCGGCGGACGTTGGGCCGGGGGAGGCTGGAGAAGGATTTGCCTTTGATGGCGGAAGTTTTGGATTCCTGGCGGATGAAGACGCGGCGACGAGCTATTGACGGGCGGGGTGGGAGTTTAGTAGTATGAAACGCATGGCAACAAAAGAGGCAAAGAAATTTTCGAAGGTGAAGGCCTTGTTTGAGACTCTAAAGAAACTTCCCAAGCCGAACTACAATGTGATTTTGGTAATTTTTTTGGTCGCGGCGGCTTTTCTGATCGGACGGCTTTCGGCGCAAGTAGAATATTTGAAGGGTGGGGGAAATGTCGCGGCCACGCCGACGGCGGCACCGCAACAGCAACAGCAAGCGCCGACAGTGACACTCGATCAAGTAAAGACTTTGGTAGATAGCAAGAAAAACATCGCCTTTGGTGACAAAAACAAGAAACTGATTTTCATCGAGTTTTCCGACCCGAGCTGTCCTTACTGCCATATCGCCGGCGGTAAGAATCCGGAATTGAACAAGCAAGTTGGGTCACAGTTTACGGTGGTGGCCGATGGCGGCACCTATGTCGCGCCGGTGCCGGAAATGAAAAAGCTGGTGGATTCCGGCAAGGCGGCCTTTGTTTGGCTCTATGCCAACGGCCACGGCAACGGCGAGATGGCGACGAAAGCTCTTTATTGCGCTTACGAAAAGGGGAAGTTTTGGCCGGTGCATGACACTCTGATGACCAGTAAGGGTTACGACTTTATCAACAATACCCTGAAGAACGACAAGACAAAGTCAGCCGAATTGGCCGAGTTTCTGAAACAGGTGATTTCCAGTAGCGATATGAAGAACTGTTTGGAGAGCGGCAAGTACGACGGTCGGGCGGCTGAGGATCAGGCTTTGGCGACTTCGATGGGCTT
>JBBTWQ010000059.1:0-1838 GCA_038062695.1 Patescibacteria group bacterium
AGCGCTCCGCAACACAAAAGATGCGTTGCCAAAAAGGGAATCAGTCCGCTAATAATCTTAAAGACTTTCTTCATAATTTGGTTGGTGGCAGGTAGATTATCGCCGTCGTTCCCTTGCCGCTATTGCCCATCACCTTTAATTTCCCCCGATGCGCCTCGACGATCGCCTGGGCAATCGGTAACCCCAGCCCTGATCCGGCCGTCTCCGGCCCGTTTCCCCGAAAAAATCTCTCGAATATATGCGGCAAGTCAGTTTTACCTATCCCGCTCCCGTTATCGACCACCTTGATGACCGCCTGCCCTTTTTCTTTGTTCAAGTTTATTTCAACCCGCCCTTTTTCATTGGTATATTTGATGGCGTTATCGATCAGGTTCAAGACTGCCCGGGATAGTTTGTCTTTCTTACCCAGCACAAAGATACCGGCCTTGATGTTGTTTTTGACCGTTATCCGTTTCGCCAAAGCCAATTTTTTGGCCACCTCATTTAGGTCGTTCACTACCGCGGACAAATCGACCCTCTCCAATTTGGCGTCAGTCTGGGACCAGGCCAAGTCGAGGATGTTGGTGAGTGTGTCTCCCAGCCGTCTCGCGTCCACCAACGCTTCAGTGAGGACGCGGCGGTACTCATCAGATTTTCTTTTCTTGGTTAGCGCCAACTCGATTTCCCCCATCAGAGTCGCGAGGGGAGTCTTCAGTTCATGGGCTACATCACCGATAAACTGTCTCTCCCTTTTGAAGGCAGAGTCCAACCGGTCAAGCAAGCCGTTAAATGTTTGGGCGAGATCCTCAATCTCGTCGCCCGTCTTTGGTACGTCTACTTTTTCTGACAGGTTTTCCGTCCCGATTTTGGTAATTTTCTCAGTGATATCTCTGATTGGCGAGGTCGCCCCCTTGGCGAGCCAATAGCCGCCGAATGTCGTCAACATCACCAGGCTGACATAGACGACACTCATCGCCGATACCAGATCCGACAGCGAGTTCTCGATTACGTCAATCGGGTGGGCCACCAATATTACTCCGATAACCCGGCCGTCTTTGGCAATCGGGTTGGTCCAGAAACGCAGAAGTGACGTGCCGATTCTCTGACTAAAAAAAGACTGTTTGTCCGATCGCCCGACTTCCCTCATTAATGACGCAATAGTCTCATTGCTGTCACCATAGATAGCTGAACTGCCAACTATTTCTCCTTTGTCGTCCGCGATAACTATCAACATCCCGGGGATTTTGGAAAATTCATCCAAAAAGGCCTGTTTGGCTAGATCATCATGCATTCCTGTACCTTGCCGCAGGGCCACCTCCATTACTTTTAGCCCATGGGTGGATAAGGTCGAGTCCGTCTGGTAGTAAAGCGCTTGTCTGGCCAGAAGATAAAAAGAGAGAAAAACAAGCGACCCGGCGATTGAAAAGGCCAAAGCATACCAAATGGTGAGCTTGAAGCGGATTCCCCTAAGCCTCATTTTCAGACGCTATCTGATAACCCACTCCATGGACGGTTTGGATGATTTTCTTCTTTCCCGTATCGCCGATCTTTTTTCGTAGAGCGGCCATAAAAACATCGACCACGTTGCTCATCCCGTCAAAGTTATAGTCCCAGACGTGTTCGGTAATTACGGTCCGACTCACCACCTCATCTTTCCGCCGCAGTAAAAGTTCCAGGATGGAAAATTCTTTGGGTGTCAGTTTTATCAGTCTTGCCCCCCTCTTTACCAGGTGGCGGGTTGGGTCGACGACCAGGTCGGCCACCGAAAGTTGCGTCGCCGATATTCTCTGGCTTCTTCTGATCAGCGCGCTAACTCTGGCCGATAACTCCAAAAAAGCAAAAGGTTTGGTTAGGTAATC
>JBBTWQ010000059.1:1938-3758 GCA_038062695.1 Patescibacteria group bacterium
TTGGCCTCTGTCCTCACCCCCACCGAGGAAAAGTACCAAGACAAACTAGAAAAGAGTAATCGGCTTCTTCCCATCGCTTCCTTCCTCTCCGCAAAACTTATTGCCCATACGATCTTAGGCTTTCTTCTTGGTCTGATTGGTTCGACAGTCTCTTTGTCGCCCTATCTTCGCGGTTGGTTTCAGGTCGCCATCGGCATCTATTTAATCGGTGTCGCGCTGTCACTTCTCAAAGCCCATCCTGTTTTTCGCTATTTCATCATTACTCCCCCGAAATTTCTCACCCGTTTAATCAAGGACCAAAGTAAAAGCAAGTCAATTTTTGCGCCCACCCTTCTTGGCGCCATGACCATTTTCATTCCCTGCGCTGTCACTCAAGCCATGGTCGTTCTGGCTTTGGGAGTGGCCAATCCCCTCTATGGTGCCGCGATAATGTTTTCCTTTGTCTTAGGCACCTCTCCCACCTTCTTTATTTTGGGCGTTCTTTTTAGTAAACTGGGCGAGAAATTCCAGTCCTGGTTTTACAAGGTTGCCGCCACTGTTCTCGTTACCATGGCTATTTTTTCTATCAATGGTGGCATCAGTCTGATGGGCTCAATTTATACCATCCAGAATTTTGTCGAGGCCGCCGAAGTTTCTCTTCGTGGCGGCTTTCCCCGAATTGCCGGCGCCATGGCCCGCGACAACCAAGGAGTTCAGGAGGTGCGGATTAGTGTCTCCTCCAATGGCTATTCACCCCAACACGTCACTCTCAAGAAGGATATCCCAGCCCGTCTGATTTTGAACACCTCCGGCACTGGTGGCTGCGCCCGTGCCTTCACCATCCCCAGTCTTCGCTTGCAAAAAATCCTGCCCGTCACCGGCACCGAAACGCTCGAGTTTACCCCGACCAAAGCCGGCCCCCTCGTCTTTACCTGCAGTATGGGCATGTACTCCGGCGTCTTTAACGTTATCTGATGTTCAATTTCTTCAAGAAAAAACCCCTCGCCGGCAATCTCTCTCAGTTGTCCTGGTCGCTTTCCGGCCTGCATTGCACCAGCTGCGCTGTCAACATCGACCTCACCCTCGAAGACCTGGCTGGCGTCGTCAGTTCCAATACCAACTATGCCAAGTCCGAGGTCAGAGTTACCTTTAACCCGGAGCAAACGGGCACAGCCGCCATCAAAAGCGCCATCGAAGGCCTCGGCTATACGGTAAACTGATCTTATGGCCATCCAAGTCAAAAAAGCCTCGGGAGAACTGGAAGAATTTGATCAGGGCAAATTGGTCCAGAATCTGAAGCTGGCTAAAATTCCCGACGCTATTGCCGCCGACGCAGCTAACTACGTCAAAAACCGGCTTGAAGACCAAATTTCGACCAGCAAAATTCACGACTATGTCCAGGAGTATTTAAACAAAAACAATCTCATCGGCTATGCCCTCCACTACGATCTGAAAAACGCTCTTCTGCGCCTCGGTCCCTCCGGCTATGCTTTCGAGAAATTCATCGCCAAAGTTCTCGCCGCCTACGGCTACCTAACCCGGCAAGGTCTAACGATTCAAGGTAAATGCGTTACCCACGAGATTGACGTCGACGCCCAGAAAGAAGGTCAGCATTTCCTCGTCGAATGCAAATTCCACAATCGGTCGGGGACCAAGACCGATATCCAGGTTGCCCTCTATACCTACGCCCGCTTTCTCGATGTCCGCGCTGCCCTGGAAGCATTAGCCAATCACAGTCAGCAGTACCACCAAGCCTGGCTGGTCACCAATACCAAGGTCACCAAAGATGTCCTTGATTACGCCAAGTGCATGGATATGAAAGTTTTAGCCTGGGGCTATCC
>JBBTWQ010000060.1:0-3129 GCA_038062695.1 Patescibacteria group bacterium
TGGCCAGCTTGAATTTCGTGAAGCGAAGCATAGATACCGTTCTTTTTTAGGAGTTGTTCGTGAGTGCCTTGCTCGACGATTTTCTTCTGATCAAGAACGATAATTTCATCGGCTTTTTGAACGGTCGACAGGCGGTGGGCAATGATGATGGTGGTCCGGCCTTTAATTAATTTCCAGAGAGCATCCTGGACCAACATTTCGGAGTGGGAGTCGAGGGCGCTGGTGGCTTCGTCAAGGATTAGGACTTTGGGGTTCTTGAGAATGGTTCGGGCGATGGAAAGGCGTTGTTTCTGGCCGCCGGAAAGACGGACGCCGCGTTCGCCGATGACGGTATCAAGGCCTTTGGGAAGTTTTTTGATGAACTCGTCGGCATTGGCTACCTGGCAGGCGATGGCCATTTCTTCCCTGGATGCATTGGGCTTACCGTAGCGAAGATTTTCGGCAATTGTTTCGTCAAAGAGGTGACTTTCCTGCATAACTAAGCCCGTGGCAAGTCTTAATGTATCAAAAGACAAATCTCTCAAGTCAACACCATCCAGAGTAACCTTGCCGCGGTCCGGGTCGTAGAAGCGAACCAATAAATGGGCGATGGTGGTTTTACCTACTCCCGACTTGCCGACGAGGGCGAGGGTTTTCCCCGGTTCGACCGTGAAGCTAGCGCCATGAAAAACGTCTTGACCATCCTTTTTCGGATACTCGAACCAAACGTTGTGAAATTCAACCTTGCCCCTTATCTCATGAGGATAGACCGGCTGGTCGATCTCGACTAGTTCTGGTTTGGTGTCAAGAATCTTGATGTAATCGCGAATACCGATCATGGCGTGCTTTACCTCCCAGAAAATCCAGCTTAGGTTCCAAAGTGGTTGTTTGATCATCTCGACATAGGAAATGAGTAGGACAACCATGCCGACGTTATATCGTCCGATAAGGCCAAGATAAAAAATGTAGGCGTAGATGCCAGCGGTCCAGAAATCGATCAGCAAATCGGCGCCGGCGCCTTTGTTGTTGATGGCTTCCATCTTTAGGTTGTTACTGTAAAGTTTGCCGGTAACGTTTCTAAATTTATTCAATTCGTATCTCTCGGCGGCAAAGGTTTTGACAAGGCGAATGTTTCCGATGACTTCCCAGAAGTGTCCATATTCCCGATCCCAAATTTTGTTTTGACGTTTTTCTAATTTACTTAGCTGTTTGTAGCGAATGAAGCGAAGATAAAAGAAGGGAATAAAAACCAAGACTGAGGCCAAACCTATTTGCCAATTGATCCTCATCACGATAAATAACGAGATAATTGCGGTGACTGCCCCGGGGAGGAATTGGATGCCGACGTTACTGATAATACTACGAATGCCGTCGGTGCCGCGAGTCATCTTGCTCATTACCTTGCCTGAGGAGTTGCGGTTAAAGTAGCTGATAGAGAGTTCAAGGAGATGGCGAAAACCGATTTCCCGCAAGTAGTGACGGAGACGACTGGAGAGAAGCGAACTGCTATAAACGGAAATACGATTGATCACGGTGAGCAGGACCTTGAGGATGACTAGAAAGACGATCAAGTGGACAAAAGTTGGTTTTTCGAAAAGAAAGAAGGAAGTTTTTCCAGTCGATACCAGGTCGATCAAAGATCGATAGATAAAGGGGTCAAGTTGGTTCAAACCGGACATGACGACGATCAGGAGGGAGATGCCGAAAATCCGGCCCCAAAAAGGGCGGGCCAATTTAAAAACACGAATAAGATCCGATTTCTTCTTCACAACTTAATTAAAACATAGTCAGCCTCGGACTGATATGATGAATCTATCTATGAACCTGATGACGGAAAGTTTGTGGGGGGACGAGGCTTTTTCGGCCCTGGCGGTACAAAAAAACCTTTTTTCTATGCTGGCCGTGGTGATGGCCGACACCGCCCCGCCGCTTTTTTATCTGGTTGGCTACGCCTGGGGACATTTGTTTGGCTACAACGAGGTGGCGCTTAGATCTTTGACCCTGCTTTTGATGATCGGAACAGCGATTTTTGCCGGTTTGACTGTCCAAACGATCGATAAGGACAAGGCGAAGGGTTTTCTGGCCGGAGGGGTGGTCTTTTTTTCGCCCTTTCTTTTTCGTTTTGCCTTCGAGTGGAGGATGTACGCTTTGCTGGCCTTTACCATCACCGCCTCGACTTACTTTTTTGTCGCTAAAAAATGGGGTTGGTATGCTCTTTTTGCCCTGATGGCTCTGTATACCCATCACTTTGCCGTTTTTACGGTCCTGGCGCAGGGAATTTGGTTTTTGCTAACTGATTTCTCATGGAAAAAACGGGGTAAGTGGTTGACTCAGTTAAAACCATTTTTGTTTATCGGCTTGGGCTATTCTTTTTGGCTTTATCCAATGTATCTGCAGATTCAAAGGGTTAAGGGGAGTGGTTTTTGGCTTTCGGTGCCGAAGCTGGCCGATCTTTCTGGGCTGATTTACCGCTTTGCCAGCGGCGGGGCGGTCTGGCACATACCAGTGGCCAGCCTGGGGTTGGTTTTGCTCTTGGTAAAGGACTGGCGAAAAGTTTGGAAGGATTGGCTGGGTCTATTATTTATTTTTTCGGCGCCGGTATTTCTCTCGTACGGTGTTTCCCAGGTAGTAACACCGATTTTTTATGACCGGTACTTGCTGTCGGCGGTGGTTGGGGCGGGGGTACTGTTGGTGCTTTCGACAAAAAGACGTTTTCTTTGGATAGTGGGAGTTTTGTTTTTGGTTTACGGACTTTTGTCAGCCAGGGCCTTTGTGACACCGATGAAACGGCCCTTCCGGGAGTTTGCCGCATACGTAAAAACGGAAGTGAAGCCGGGTGATTATTTACTGAACTGGAACGGCAGAGCTCATCACATATGGGAATCAAAATATTATGGCATTGGGGCGCCCATCTATACTCCGAACGGACCATTACCCCTTTATGTAGGGACGGCTCAAATGACCGCCGAAGATACCATCAATAAGCTACCTGATCGGCCTCGAATTGGTTTGATTGCCAGCGAAGATTCGAAAGAGATAGTGCTCCCGGGATATAAAATGACATTGACAAAGCAGTTCGGTGAATTACGATTCATGTGGTGGACAAAGATAAAATGAAAAAGATTCTCTGGTTTATCGAAAAGCACGAAG
>JBBTWQ010000061.1:0-6760 GCA_038062695.1 Patescibacteria group bacterium
CTAGTGAGCTGTTACGCTTTCTTTCAAGGATGGCTGCTTCTGAGCCGACCTCCTAGGTGTCTGAGAAATAATGCGTCCTTTACCACTTAATATAGATTTAGAGACCTTAATTGAGGATCTGGGATGTTTCCCTTTTGCCTCCGGAGCTTAGCCCCCGGATACTGACTCCCGTGCATATAAACAGGGTATTCTGAGTTTGATTTGGTTCCAAGATTTTACTCCTGAAATCAATTCAGTGCTTTACCCCCCTGTTCTTAAATCACGAGGCCATGCCAAGACATGTTTCGGGGAGAACCAGCTATCTCCAGGTTCGTTAGGCATATTACCCCTAACCACAAGTCATCAGAGAATTTTGCGACATTCACCTGTTCGGGCCTCCTCCCGCCTTTCGGCGGGATTCACCCTGCTCATGGTTAGCTCACCTGGTTTCGGGTCTACCTCAGACAACTTAACGCCCTTTTAAGACTCGGTTTCCCTTCGGCTCCACCGCGGAGCGGCTTAACCTTGCTGTCTGGAGTAACTCGCCGGTTCATTCTTCAATAGGCACGACATCACCCCGCCAAAGGCGGAGGCTCTGTCTGTTTGTTAGCAATCAGTTTCAGGTACTTTTCATTGGGTTTCTAACCCTTCTTTTCACCTTTCCCTCGCGGTACTAGTTCACTATCGGTCAATAAGAGTAATTAGCCTTGGACCGTGGTCGGCCCGGATTCAAACTGGAGTTTGCCGTCTCCAGAGATACTCAGGTGTCAAACTACTTTAGATAAAATTTCACTTACGAGACTCTCACTCTCTTTGGTCACCTATTCCACAGTGTTCTGTTATCTCTTCTAAAGCGTGTGTCTGATCCTACAACCCCCCGCCAAAGGCGGGGTTTGGGCTGAGCCCTTTTCGCTCGTCGCTTACTAAGGGCCTCTCATTCGATTTTTTTTCCTCTCCTTACTTAGATATTTCAGTTCAGGAAGTTCCCGACCCCGCAAAATGCGGGGACCCCCAATAAATTGGGTGGGTTTCCCCATTCGGACACCTACGGATTAACGGTTCTTAGCCACCTCCCCGTAGACTTTCGCCGGCTTGAAACGTCCTTCTTCGGCTCTTATTGCCAAGGCATCCACTGACTGCTTGAGTAGAATAAATCAAGTTTTTGATGCGATCTACTTACATTAGTTTTAAAAAAACCAACGTATTACATTCTATTCACTTTTCAAGGAGCAACTCCAAGCTCCAAGAGCTTGCGGATGGGGCTTTCCCACGCGTAAGATCTCGGTGGACCGTGCCGGACTCGAACCGGCCACCTCTACATTGCAAATGTAGCGCTCTACCAGATGAGCTAACGGCCCGAGCAAGCTGGTCGAGCGAGGTGTCGATTATCAAATCGACCCAGGCTCTACTGTCCAATCTTAACTTGTCAAAAAAAATCCCGCCAGGCGGGATATATGATAGCTTCAAAACAGCAAAGGCCCTAGGGGCTTTTTAGAATGTTTTTTAGAAAAGTTATCATATTAGTCCGCGAGCAAGTTCATATAATACCAGAATCGCGCCTGTCTTGCAACCGCCGGAGTCTTCACCGCAACCTGAAAGTCACCGTCACCGTTTTTGCTACTGTTGAAGAGCCCGGCTCGACCGCCGCTCCACCACCCCCGCCCCGGCCTCCCAAAGCATAGACCGGGTAAATCGGCGAATTATAGCCTTCAACCACACTTATTACTTCCCCCAGTGCCGCGCCGCTTGAAGCCGCCATCGCCTCGGCCTTTTTTCGCGCATCTTCGATCGCCGCCGCCGCCAGCTTTTCCTCAAAACCCGTCGTCTGGTCAAGCGAAAAGGTCGGGCCGTAAACATTATTCGCCCCACCTTTTGCCAATAAATCGCTTAATGCCGCCGCCTTGTCGACATCCCGCAAAACTATCTCCACATTGTTGCTTACCGACCACTGGCCCGGCCGGCTCTTTTGTCGCCCATCTTCGTAATATGTTTCCTGCGTTTGGTAAATACTGGCATTTTGCGTTTTTATATCCTCGCTCTTTATTCCGAAATTCTTCAAAGCGGTCACCATTTCCTCCATCTTGGTATTCACCTCGCCGACCGCATCCTCCTTTTTATCTTTGACCGACGTCACTCCGGCTGTAAACATGGCGATTTGATTTTTTGTCTGTTGTTCGCTTGTCCCGGTGACCGTGATCGTTCTTTCATTAGCCAGGGTCAGCGAGCCCCAATCAATAAACCTCCAGGGAAAAACAAAAATCCCCAAAAAGAAAATCAAAACCCACCAAACGCTCATCGCCAACTTATTAAAAAAAGGCGTTTTGGTTTCCATTAACTAAAATTAACATTTTCGAGATGCGCCTGTCAAACCGGTGTAAAATCAGCCCATGACTACCGAATCCTGGCAACCGAGCCGCGATTTTTTCAACCAGAATGTCCGAAGTGCCGAAATCAGAAACGTCTGTCTCAAAATTCTTCCGATCCTGGGAAGCATTTTCAAAGTCAAAGACCGCACTCCATATATGCCCTACCTCCACCGCGATGATCTTCTCAACCTCTATCCCCATCTGGAAATACTTGAGGCCAAACTCCTCGAACTGGGCATTACACCCAACATGCACCAATATATCGTCCCCGAGGAAGCCGATCAGATAGTCCTGGCCGAATGGGTCGCCAGCCAAGTCTTTCCCTTCCTTGGCCCAAGAATCGATTCCACCGCTTCTGACGAAGTTGAAACCCTTCTCAATTTCGCCTGTTTTTTCCTCGATGCTGATATCCGGAAGGGTTTTTAAGTCTAAAATAGTATCGTGTTAAATATCCAAACTCTCACCGTCGGCGACCTAACGGCCAATTGTTACCTCGTCTCCGACGGCGACGAATGCATTATTATCGACCCCGGCGACGACGCTGACTTTATCACCGAAACGATCACCAACCAAAAATTAAAACCGACTGCCATTATCCTCACTCACGGCCATTTCGACCACGTCCTGGGTTGTCTCGAGTTAAAACTAAACTTCAACCTCCCCATCTACCTCCATAAGAACGACGAAAAGCTCTACACTTCCGCCAATCAAAGTGCCCTCCACTGGCTGAAAAAGAAAACCTTGAAAGTTCCTCCGCTAGATCACTTTATTAAAGCAGGCGACGAGGTCAAGGTTGGAAACGAGATTCTCAAAGTCATCGAAACCCCTGGCCACACCCCCGGTAGCATCTGCCTATATAGAGGTCCGACCTCTGTACAGAGGACGGACCTCTCGCCACCAATCTTATTAACCGGCGCCACCTTATTTGCACAGGGCGTCGGCCGAACCGACTTTTCTTACTCCTCACCGCTTCAATTGACTAAATCACTCGACCGTCTTTCCAAGTTTCCAGGAAACACGATTGTGTATCCTGGTCATGGCGACCTATTTTTTCTTCAGGACTTTGTTGGTCAATCCGAGGATCTCAAGTCCTTGGAGTAGCATCAACGCATCATGCAGGTACTCCGACTCATCCGCGTTCGCTGTCGGGAAAGCCAAATAATCTTCTTGGTTTTTCCCCGGCATGAAGATGACCGCTTGGCCCGGCATTGCGCCCGGCCTGACATTCCCTTTTCCGATAGTGTCCACCGCTCCGGCAAACCAACCCGTCGCTATCGCCATCGGATAATCTGTCACTCGATTGGAATCGTCATGCCAAACATATGTTCCCGCGTTCGGCATATGTCCACCCGCCACATAGCCCGGCTTCTCATGAAGTTGCAAATCATAAAGTCGTTTCAACCCAAAGGTCGGTTTAGTGATCGACCCGCTTCGCTCAAGCTTATCGGCGAAAGCCCCGACATAGATTGGTTTCTCCATAAGTTTTATTCTCGGACCAACTCCAATCTTGATCAGCGACAAATGGTGGATCAACGGCACTCCCGTTTCGTTGGCTAGATAAGTTCCGGGCGGAATTGCCGGATCAAAAATCTTTCTCCTTCTTTCCTTCCCTTTTTCATCAATATATTCGTCGTACTCCCCCGAAAATATTTCACTCTTCCAGGCCCCCTGACGCAAACACTCGTCCAGCATAATTGCCAGTGTTTGTCCCCTTGCCTGATTAATAATTTCCACCAAACCATCCAGCACTTCCTGTCTTTCGGGACTATTCCCCGCATCATGATCGATCATTCTCCCGAGAAAAACCGCCAAATCGTAGGGGTTATTTAGTATCAAATCTTTTTGAAACTGCACCAATGGTTTTTTCCCTTCCACCGCACTTCCCAAGCGCGCTTTGGCAATCAAATGAAGCACCACCGGCAATTTTGCCTTTATATTCAAAGCCAAAATATCATAGGGCGGAACCATCGGCCCGTCATAAAAGGGACTCTTCTGCTTCTCCCCACCCTTCAATGGCAAATCATGCTTACTCTCATACGGAACCCGACTGACGACTGACTCATCAGCGTCAAAAGTTACTTTAGGTCGATCTTCCACTTGCTTACTAATCTTTTCCAAGAGTTCTTCAGTTATTCTCTGTGTCTCCGCCGCATTAAGAAGTTCCATTGCCCGAAAAGCAATATCTCCATGTCGTTGTGATGGATAAGGGAAAACTCTCGCTTTCTCTCCATTCTTGGCCGGCTGAACGATCACCCCCTGTCCTAGTGGATCGGTCAGCGGTTTGCCCAATTTCACCCCGAAGCGGTCCGGCGGGAACTCATTACTCGAGCCCTTCAAGGTACCGGTCGAAATATAATAAGTCGTTACCTTACCGGGATATAGTTCTTTCGCCACACCAGACCGATGAATGTGGGCGCTCGCCCCCCCATCGGCCCGTACCGGTGCAGAAACCAACGACATTGCCCGACGCAAACCAAACACCGAATCTATCTCGCTATTTCCGGGAGGATTATGCCAAATTTCGATTTCATGTTTTTCACCGTTAGCAAAGACAAACCGCAGCAATCCGCCATTACGCAACAAGGGGATATCCAGTCCATCCGTCATCATTCTCCAGGTATTGAGAGTCGTCGCGTCTTCCGCCCAACCCGGGTGGCCCCAATAGCCGGAAACCATACAAGCAATTTTTCGCTCTGTCGCCAGAGGTTCCAGAAACTCCTGTCTCAGCCAATCAATTTGCTTATGGAAATCAGCCGGAGTTCTCGCACTATTTGTATTTAGATAAGCTTCTTTTATTCCTTCCACTTCATCACCCAGCAGAGCCACTACTCTATCGGGATCAGCCAAAATAAAATCACGGAGCGTTAGAATTCTTCTGTTATCAGTTGCCAGACTCAAGGCATGCAGGTCGGCCGCCGTTATCGCCATAATTGGCCGGTTATGTCTTACCGCCACCTCCACGAGATCGCGTCCAATATAATTTCTTTCAATTTTTTGCAGTTTCTCGAGAGCATCGAGCATCATTGCGGCGCTTTCCTCCCGTGAGAGCATTTCCGGTTCTACTCTCGCGACAGAAAAACTCCTCGTTTTATCACGTCCGTTCTCTGAGCCATTTTTTGGCATAAGGCAATTTTGTGATGATAACTTAGGGTATCCTATACAGTAAAGAACCCTTTGACAATAGGCAAATCACTCACCCTCGCCATTTTGTCTTGGGCCAATAATCGCCTTGGTTTTCCGCCAAATAAGCCTCCGTCACTCTCATCGCCAAGTCTTCAAAATGCCGGTCCCAGAGACTGAAATGTCTCGTCAAACCCCGCCTGGCCAGTAACCGCCCCTCCTCTCTCATCACTTCGAAAGGACTCATCCCACCCGCCTCCTTGTAGAAGGGGTAGCTCCGCAGCGCCGCCAAAGCACTTTCGTGAATGACCTCCTCATTGTCTTCTACTTCCCATGGTCCCACTCCCTTACCAATGTGGGACCTGGCCGAAAGCGGCACGATGTTTTTTGGTCGGTGAGGATCTTCTCCGTCATTGTAAATACTTATGGCAACTCCCCTAATATGATGCCAGTGAACTTTTATTGCCGGCACGTAAAAAAACCCGCGTTCCTCGGTATAACGCGGAATCGCCTCGGGTACAAAACCAAATTCACTCTCCCAAGCACGCTTCAACCAGCTTTTTTGGGCCAGGCTCAAAGCCCACAGTTCTTCACTCGACATTTCACTTCCCTCAAAACCCCTAACCCAGACTGGTTTTAATAACTCTCTACCTGACATACCAAACATCTTATATCCCAAAAACAAGGGTTGTGTCAAATCAAGCCACATCAATCAATCCCACGCTGGTAGGATAAAGCCCTCCTCCTTTTTTATCTTCCCCAAACGTCATTCCAATCCCCTTCAGTTTCGGCTGTTCCATGTAGAACTTGGTTCTCACTGGCTCAATCTTCGCGTACGAACCAATCCCCTCTTTGGCATTTACGCCCGCCTCGGCAAGAAGATCTACCCACTTCTTGACGGTCGCCACCTCACTAATTATTTGTTTGCTTTTCAAATCAACTGCCTTCAACCCGTCAACTTTGTTACCATCTTGACTAACCGTTAACCACACTTCGTTATCCCCTTTCGTTGCTATAAATCGCCAACTCCCATTAGGCTCGCGTTTCACCGCCGCAAATCCGCCCTGTTGAGCCACATCAAACAAGGCCTTAATCTTCTCCGGCATCTTTTCTTCAGCAGTTCTTTCTCTTGCTCTTTCGTCTGCCATATCCCCCATCCTAGACCAATTCCAAAACTTTTTCCATCTCATCTGCCGAATTGGTCAGCACCAGCCTCTGCCGCAGATCACTCGCGCCTTCAAACCCTCTGGCGTACCAGGCCAGATGTTTTCGCATAATAAAAAACCTATCCTCTG
>JBBTWQ010000062.1:0-2441 GCA_038062695.1 Patescibacteria group bacterium
AAGACAGTGATATTACCCGCGAAAAATTTGAGGAGGTCTATAACGCCGACTTGGCCAATGGCGTCGGAAACCTAGCGGCCCGGGTCTCGACTATGGCGGAGCAGACAGGATTGTCGGTTAAGACGAAGGAAATGGCTGTTGATCCGTTGGTTGTCGAAGAGACAACGGCATGGCATTTCGACCAAGCGATGGCGATGATTTGGCAGAAGGTGAAAGATGCCGATACCCTTATCAATGAAAGGGAAGTGTGGAAACTAATCGGGGAAGAAAAAGAGACGGTGTTAACTGATCTAGTAAACCGACTGAGACAAATCGGGACTGATTTGCAGCCGTTTTTGCCGGAGACGGCGAAAAAGATTTTGGCGACGTTTGCCGGAGGGGAGATAAAACGAGGTGAAAACCTGTTTAACCGACTGGAGAGAAAATGATCGACACTCATGCTCATCTAACTGATGAGCGGCTGGTTAGTCAGATTGAGGCGGTGTTGGCACGAGCAAGCGAAGCGGGCGTGGATAAAATCTTAGTGCCGGCGACGGGCCTTCTCGATGGAAAGAAAGCAATTGAACTGGCGGATAAATATGAGGTGATTTGGGCGATGGTCGGGGTACACCCGGAAAGCGTTTTGGAGAAGGGATTCCTCGGCTTCGCTCGGAATGACGTGGAGGAGTTGGTGAGAAGATCGAACAAGGTCGTGGGGATTGGAGAGATAGGGTTGGACTTTCATTATGACCGGGAAAAGCAATGCAAGACGCTGCAGCTTGAAATTTTTAAGGAGCAATTGGACCTGGCTGTCAAACTAAAACTTCCGGTAGCGGTACACATGAGAGATGCCGAGGAAGAAATGAGGGGGGTACTAAAAACTTCCAGCAGTTTGCCTGCTGGTCAATTTCATTGCTGGTCCGGCAGTGATGAATTGCTAAGGCTGGTGTTAGAGAAAGGTTTTTACGTTAGTTTTTGCGGAAATATTACTTATAAATCGGCTGACTTGCTCCGAGAGCAGGTCAAAAGGGTGCCCTTTGACCGACTGCTACTGGAGACCGATTCTCCCTATTTAGCGCCCGAGGAACGGCGGGGTAGCTTAAATGAGCCGGCAAATGTTAAAATAATAGCCGAATACATCGCTGATTTACTCGGTATTTTGCCCGAGACTTTAATTAATCAAACTACCAAAAACGCCCAATGTTTATACTTCGCTGGTTAGTCAAGCGATTCCCGAACGCAACTCAGCGTTTTTTGGAAATTTTACCAGGGTTAACGAGCTGGAGTTTGATTCTGTTTCCGATCTGGGGTTCGCTCCTGACTCCTCTAGCGGTAGCCTATTACATTATCGCTTTTGATGTTTATTGGTTGTACCGTTCTTTGACTTTGGCCGTATTGGCGCTTCTGGCCCACTTTAGGATCCGGGCTAACGAGACCTATGACTGGATGGGCGACGTGGCGGGGTTCCCTGACTGGAAAAAAGTTTATCATGGGGTGATTATTCCGAATTACATGGAGCCGGGGCATACCTTGGCCCGCACCTTACGTTCGCTCTCCAAGCAGACTTTGGGGGCGAAACAAATTATTCCGGTGGTAGCTTTCGAAGTTAGGGCCGGAGAAGAACTGAACCGAGAGCGGGAGAGGCTACTTTGGGAGGAATTCGAGGGCGTTTTCGCTAAGCTGATCTTCACCTATCATCCGACAAACATTAAGGGTGAGGTGGTCGGAAAATCCGCCAATTCAGCTTGGGGGGCATCACAATTTATTAAAGAGGTTGGCAAACATAAGAATTGGGAAAGTGAGATGATGACCATCTCATCGGTCGACGCCGACGTCGTCTTTCACCCAAATCACTTTGCGGCGTTGACCTATAAATTCCTAGATAACCCGGCGCGGTACCGAAGAATCTGGCAGGGGGCGGTCATGTTTTATAACAACATCGAAAAGATTGCCTGGCCGATGCGGGTCTTTAATCGCATCGCCAGCGTGGTTTATATGGGACTATTGATGAGACCAGATCGGTTAATCAACTTTTCGACTTATTCCCTAAGCTTGAAACTGTTGGTGGAAATCGGTAATTGGGACACCGATGTTATTCCCGAGGACTATCGACTTTTCTTTAAGGCCTACTTCGCCACCGGTGGCGAGGTCGAAGTGGAACCGATATTTCTTCCTATTTATGCCGACGCAGCCGAGTCGATCGGTTTCTGGAATACTTTTATTAACACCTATGAGCAGGTAAAACGCTGGGCCTGGGGAGCCAGTGATGACGCCTACATTATTAAGCAATATATTCTGGACACTAGAGCGCCGTTTTTGGACAAGACAATCAGGGTTTTTAAGGTGCTTGAGGATCATTTTCTCTGGCCGGTCAATTGGTTTGTGATAACACTCGGGGCAACTTTGCCTCCCCTTTTGAATGAGAGTTTTAGCCGGACGGTAATCGGAAAAACGCTGCCGCA
>JBBTWQ010000063.1:0-2987 GCA_038062695.1 Patescibacteria group bacterium
TTTTGACCGAAACGTGAGTCAGACCGGCGAGACGAGAGGCGCGCCAGCGGCGTTCTCCGGCGATAATTTGATAGCCAGCCGGAGTGTGGGCGATAACGAGAGGCTGGATAAGGCCGTGGGTTTTGATGGAGTCAACCAATTCGGCGAGAGACTCCGGAGTGATGACGCCGCGAGGTTGTAAGGGATTAGGCTGAAGCTGATCGATCGGGAGTTGTTCGATGACGTCGGCCATTTACTTTTGAGGCAGGACTTCGACGTAATTAATACCTTGTTTGATTTTGAAGTTAACGGTGCCGTTAACAAGAGCGGAAAGAGTGAAGTCGCGGCCGCGCTCGACGTTGGCGCCGGCATGGAAGTTGGCGCCGCGCTGGCGGACGATGATTTGGCCGGCTTTGATCGCCTGACTACCATAAATCTTGACGCCGAGGCGTTTGCCGGCACGCTGGCTATGTTGTCTGGTTGCTCCTCCGGATTTTACGTGGGCCATATTTGATTTCTATTTCTTTTCTAGGATGACGATTTCTCGTCTAACTTTAGCTTCCGGCTGGCTATAGATCAAACCTCGAGCAACGACATTGTAGCCGATAAGCTTTGGGTCGTCAATGACGGTGCTGGTTTTATATTGACGGCCTTGGTATTCAAAAACCGGAAAAATCATGGCAATCCGGCCGGAAGGTTTGAGAAATTTGAACCAATCTTTGAGACAACCCAGATAAAGCCTCATCAGGCCCTTGGCCAGATCCGGCAGGCGGTCTGCCCGCGTCCCGGGCCGGCCCATATAGGGTTCGGTAGCGATGAAATCAATTTCGTCTTTGAGATGATCGGAAAGAGCGGTGGCTTCGTAAGTCATTAGTTTTGCGGTCAGGTCAAAAAAGTCCAGGTTTCTCTTGGCGCCGGCGATCTGAACCGGATCGAGGTCGTTGCCAATGAGATGCATCTTCATCACTCCGGCTTCGAGAAGGACGGTGCCTGAGCCGCAAAAGGGATCGAGTACGACTTTTCCTTCCGGGTCAGTCTGACCAACAGCCAAGTTGACGAGGATGCGGGCGATTTTTGGGGGCAACAGGCCTTTGTGACGATCGGAATAGGGTTTAGTGCGGTCACGCTTGAACCAAGCCTTAGCGCTGTGGTGCCAGACCATTTTGCCGGTAGCGTCAGTGACCTCAACCAGGCCGCCTAAGCGATTAGCCAAATAGTTCATTCGGGAAAGTCTTTCAAGATGAACTTGGTATTGATGATCGCCTACCTTTTGGGGACTTTGACCGGAAACGACGCCAAGCTCCAGGAGAGCCAGTTCTTCAGAAAAACCAAGAGTAAGGGTAAATAGATCCCTCGACTGCGCTCGGGATGACATGGTGCTTATTTTATTTTGATGCCAGCGACGGTCAGGTGACTTTCGATCTGGCGATGGCCGGTCGAGCGGCGATAACGGGACTTGGCGCGGAATTTCCGAATCTCGATCTTTTCGCCAGGGGCGGTTTTGTCGAGAGTCAGTTCAACCGAAGCTCCGGCCACATAGGGGGTACCAACCTTGACTTCGGCGTCAGAAGAAATAAGAAGAACAGCGTCAACTTTTATATTGTCACCGTCTTTGGCGTTTAGCTTTTCGGCTTTGATTTTGTCACCTTCACGGACGAGATACTGTTTGCCGGAAAGCTCGATGACGGCGAGAGTGCCGGGGGGTGTCTTTTTGGTTGCCATAGCAGGTGTCGATTATATCTGATGCGTGGGTGTTAATTCAAGCAGGCGGGCGCTCATCCCCAAAAGAGCCATGAACGATAGGAGCGAACTGCCGCCGTAGGAAAAGAGCGGCAAGGTGATGCCGGTGACCGGCATCATGCCCAGATTCATGCCGATATTGACCACGGTCTGAAAAAGAAAGATGGCAATGATGCCGACGCCGAGGAGGCGATACTCCTGTTCTTTTAGTTTTTCGACGGTCGCTAACAAAAGGGACAAAAGACTGAAATAAGCAATCAGGGTGAGGCAGATACCCAAGAAGCCGAATTCTTCGGCAAAAGAGGCGAAAATGAAGTCGGTGTGGCGTTCGGGCAGAAAATTGAGGTGAGATTGGGTGCCAAGACGAACCCCTTTGCCAAAAATACCGCCCGATCCAATAGCGATGACCGACTGAATGACGTTATAGCCCCGGCCACGGGGGTCGTGATAGGGATTGATGAAGGACTCGAGCCGGTCGAGTTGGTAATCCTTGAGAAAATAGGGTGACAAGGGAATAAGGAGGAGAAGAAAGAGCAAAAAAAGGATGATTTTCCTGGCCGACAAGCCGCCGAAGACGGCCATGAAGGCAGCCAAAGCGGAGAGAACGAGGGCGCTGCCCAAGTCCGGCTGGATTTTGACGAGGATGACCGGAATCCCGACCATGACGAGGTAGAGAAGCAGGTTTTTTAGTTTGTCGAGCTTGTGGTTGACCAGGAAACCGGCATAGGCAAGGACCAAAAGAGGTTTGACAATCTCAGATGTTTGGGGGGCAAAAGGGCCAACGCCCAACCAGCGGGTAGCGCCGCGAACACTATCACCAAAAAAGAGGGTGATAACGAGGAGAAAAACAGAAAAAATATAGATCAGAGTCGAGAGGCTCAGGGCGACGGTGAAATCAAGTTTGTAAAAGATAAAAGCAATCAAGATACCGACCGCCAAAAAGCCAAGTTGGACCCAGAAAAGATCAGGAACGGTACTCCAAATAGTGGTTAAGCCGAAGCTGACGAGCAGACCGACGGCAACAAAAAGCCTTAGTTTTTTATTCACTTACGAACAACGGTGAGGGTTGTCCCTCTGGTAATTCGCCCAACTAATGTCTGCTGTTTTAAATAAGCCTCGAATTCAACGGGCCAGTCGGGAAGAACGACGGCAATAACTTCATCGAGACGGCAGCCAGCCGCTTTTCTGGCTTCTTGAATAGCCCTGATCAGTTCGCGGGCTTTGCCTTTGGCGATCAGGTGAGGGGTGAGTTCGGTGTCGAAATCAAC
>JBBTWQ010000064.1:0-1968 GCA_038062695.1 Patescibacteria group bacterium
GGGAGTGAAAACAAGCCGATGAAGACAAAATACCAAGTAAGGGTGATCAACGATAAATGTATCGGAGCGGCGTCCTGCGTGGCGGTGGCGGCGATGACCTTTAAGTTAAATGACGCCAATAAGGCTGACATCATCGACCAGGATGGCAATGTCGATAGCGAGAAGCTATTGGCGGCCCAAAGCTGTCCGACGGCGGCGATCGAAGTGATCGATACGGCGACCGGCGAAAAAATTTGGCCGAAGTAATGGAGAATTGGAAGACGATACTCGGTGTATTTGGTGCGAGTGTCGGACTGGTGATTTTGATGGCCGTTGGTTTGTCGAAGTTGTCCGGTGACGGTGGTGGAACAATTAAAGTACCAGTCGAGCAGTTGACGGAGGGAGCCGGATGGGAAATGTCGACGGGAGAAGCGAAGGTGACGGTGGTGGAGTTTTCTGATATCCAATGTCCGGCCTGCAAGGAAGCCGAGCCAATCTCGAAGGAGTTGCGACAGACTCCCGGAGTGCGGTTTGTTTACCGGCACTTCCCGCTTTTTACGATTCACAAAAATGCCTGGAAAGGGGGACGGGCTTTGGAGGCGGCACGGATGATGGGAAAAGGTTGGGAAATGATGGCGCTGATGTTTGAAAAACAAAAAGACTGGTCTGATCTGGCTGACCCCGATGGGGCGTTTGTTGGTTATGCCAAAGAGTTGGGATTGGCAGAGTCAGAGTTTGCAGAAAAGTACAAGAGTAAGGAAACTGATGAGGCAGTGGGAGTCGATTCGGCATTGGGGAATCGGCTCAGGCTTTCGGGGACGCCGACCTTTTTTGTAAACGGGGAACAGGTGGCGACTTCGTTTGTTATCGGGCGAGTTAAGGAACTATTGAAATAAAATGCAATTTTCTTTCTGGTCACTGACTTTGGCGGCCTTGACCAATGGACTAAATCCCTGCGGCATCGGGATGATGATTACTTTTTTGGGATACCTGTTGGTTTTTGGAGGAAGCAAGAGAGATAAATATTTTCTGGTCAAGCTGGGAGCGGTCTATATCGCGGCCGTTTTTGTCACCTATTTATTTATCGGTTTGCTTTTTTACGGCCTGGCGTTTTATCTGCAACGGCTATGGTTGGCGGGTATCTTTAAGTATCTGATTGGAGCGGTGATTATGCTGGCCGGTTTGATCCAGCTGACTGACGGGATTTGGCCCGATTCGCCGATTCGTTTGCGGATGCCGGCTTTCGGCGGCAAGAAGATAAATCAACTGATGGCGAAGATGAGTTTGCCAGTCGCCGCTTTGGTGGGGGTGGCAGTGACTGCTTTTTCAACGCCGTGCATGCTGCCGCTGTATGTGGGGACGGCAACGGTGATCGCGCAGTCCGGTTTGCCAATGGCGCTAGTCCTCGCCTATTTTCTTTATTACAATCTGATTTTCATTCTGCCCTTGATGGTGGTTTTGGCGGTAATGGGGGCAGGAAAGGAAGTGGTGGCAATGAAGGAAATGGAGCATAAATACGGGCGCTGGATGCGGCTATTGATGGGTCTCGTTTTGGTAGTGGTGGGCTACCTGATCGTTTTTTAGGGTAGAATTGGGGAATGACGGATTTGGAAGCGAAGGTTCGCGCGGCGTTGAAAAAGGTGTTATTCAACACCCTCTTTTCGATAAGTCATTGACTAAGTGAGTACAATCAAGGTATGGATGACCTTGGAGGAGGTGAGTAAAGTTGGATTTTGCGGATAAAAATAAACCGGTAATCGCCAAACTTTTAATTTATTTGTCGGTAGTCTCGGTGGTTTTGGCAGGGATTGGGGCGACGGGAAATGATCTCTATTTGGCGAGCACTCAATGGATGCTGATCGGGATAATTCTTTCGGTTTGGGGAGTGTATCTGCTGGTGGAGGCGTATTTGAGAATGGGTTAGGGTAGAATTGGGGAATGACGGATTTGGAAGCGAAGGTTCGCGCGGCGTTGAAAAAGGTGTTTGAT
>JBBTWQ010000065.1:0-6910 GCA_038062695.1 Patescibacteria group bacterium
GGCCTCAGTGCGTTTTTCTCTGGAAATCCCCCGAAGACGTAATTCTCCGTAAAGGCGATGGATTTAATTTATGTAAACCGGCAATATCCTCTACACCGCGGAATACCATCGCCAAAATCGCGTCCTCAAACAAAAGATGTAGGTTGTAAGTTAACGTCGGATAAACAAACTCCACGTAACTCATCTCCGCTTTGGCCGTTTCCCCCTCTACAAAGGACGGAATATCAAAAGGAAGAACCTTTCCATCCAAATACTTGATCCTCGCCGAGGCCTCCCCACCGTATGGTTTAAACAGCTTCCCCCCATCATCCATACAATAAAGCGCGCCGCCCGGCGACTCAATCGTCCCACCGGCGGCGATCCTCGACACGCTTACTCCACTGGCACCCAACAAAAGTGTCACCGCCACATGATCACTCGCTCCCCCTTCCACGACAATCGGGACGTTTATTTTACCTCTCATTTTCCAAACCAACTCCGGCCAGTCCACCGCCGAACCGCTCCTCACCCCCGTAACGCACCTTCCCCCACCCCCGATCCCCACAAACAACCCGTCTGCCCCGGCCTCGACTACTTTCACCGCTTGACCAACTTCCACAATCTCACCGGCAAAAATTTCCGCCTCTTTTCCAAACTGTTTCCTCAAAATTACTACCGTTTTTTCCACCCCCGTCCCCGGCTCCGGAGAATAGACTCTGAAAGTCCTTACCCCCGCTTTCCATAAAGCTTTTGCCCTTATCAGCGCCTTCTCGGGGTTGGCCTCCAATGTCCCCATCAAATTTCTTTTCCAATAGTTAAGAACTTTTATCTTGTCTAACCTCTTGGCTAAAATTTGGTCGGCCGTCTCCTCTAAAAAATCAAGAGCTTCGACTGCTAGATCCGCCTGTCTTCCGGGGTCACTTGTTAGCCCGTTTCTCGGTATCCCGGCCAGGCAATGCGCCGCCGCCATTGTCGCGATCGCCGCCGCGCTGTTCCAAACATCAGGCGAAGACGATCCCACAAAAACCGTTCTCGCCTGTCTCCCCAGCTTCACGAACGGCCCAGCCGCGTATCTTTCCGATCGGCTAACCCTTTCTCCATCTGCCCCCACTACCGCCGCCGCCAGGTCTCCGATCGACAAAGAAAGTCCTGACTTGGCCGCCGCGTCTATAGCCAAACAATCAACTTTCCCCGGCCCCTCAAAGTTCTTCTTATTTACCTGATTCAAAAAGTGAATCCTGTACGGATGATTAAACAGCTTTAGAAAAAACCTTCTTAAGTGCAGGGTTTTTTCCATAAACTCGGCCGGTAGCATTACCAGGCTTTTTATATCCAAATAATCGTACGGAGTTAGCAGTAGACCCTGACTCGGGTAAACGCTCTGACTTTCACGGCTTAACTTATTCCACCGGACAAGGTCGGGTGATTCTTTTTCTTCCGTTTTCGTTTCCTTAAATTTATCAAAGTCTGCCTTTAATTGATCCAAACTCTTTCTTCCCCTGTTCATTTTTTAAGAAACTTCTCATCCAAATATTTCCGTAGCTTTTCTAAAGCAATCCTCCGCATCGACATTTCGTTTTTTTCCTCCGCGCTCATTTGAGCAAAAGTCTTATCGTAACCATCCGGTTGAAATATCGGATCCCAACCAAAACCGTCATCTCCTCTTGGCGAAACCACCTTGCCTATTACTATACCCTGAAGTATCATCCCGTCGGATAAACCAATTGTACACACCGCCTCTGCCGCTTCGGCTTCATACGCTTTAGCCACTCGGCCATTAGGAAAATATTTGATTAAAGGGCCAATGCCCTTTTCCTCGCCCAGGTACAAACACGTGTCCTCAACAAAAAACAGCTCGTTATTAAAATGCATTCTTGCCTTTTCAATCTTTTTTTTCACCACCTCCACCGAATCAGCCGATTGCACTTCCTCAAGGTCAATCTTCTTTCCGATTACTTTATACCCGCTCCCTAATATTACCTGGACTTCGTTAATCTTGTTTTGATTTGACGACAAAAAATGAATCTTCACCCCCGCTATTATAACCACTTTAGAATAATCCCATCTGCACCTCCGCCACCATCACAACTTTAGGGTAAGAAAAATCCACCTCTACTTCCCGCAGTTCATTCCACTTATCCTTATACTTCAACTTCCTATTTTTCAGGGCATATTTATAGACATCGGTCGTCACCACTACGTCCATCTCGCAGTACTTTCGTAGACGCGCCATATCCTCCGGCTTTTGGCTCTGCCAGTAGCGCACCGCGTTCAGGCCATCATCAATCTTCGT
The DNA here is from genome assembly GCA_038062695.1 of Patescibacteria group bacterium. Classification (GTDB taxonomy): domain Bacteria; phylum Patescibacteriota; class Microgenomatia; order UBA1400; family MFAQ01; genus 2-01-FULL-50-23. The sequence continues at coordinate 2,273 of JBBTWQ010000065.1, forward strand.
GTACCCCAAGGTCTCCTTGGCAATTGCGTCCAAAGAGAGCCGGTGCCCCAGAACATTGCGCACTTTGTCGAGAATGTCAAAGTGCAGCAAAGCAAACAGGTTATTCGGTGCAAACACCGGTGCCAAGGCCGGCACGTCAAATCCCAAGGAGTTAAAACCGATAATTCGGTCCGCTGCGACAAACCACTCCCACAATTTCTCAAATCCGAGGATGCCGCCATCAGTATTTTTCGCCGCCTGATCCCAAAAGCTCTCCATCTCCCCCTTCATCTCATTTCCGCGCTTATCTATCTCCCGTCGATAGGCCGAGACAATCGACACCCCCAAATGCTCCGGGAGCGTCGCTCCGTTATCACCAAACAGATTCATCGTCTCGATATCAAAAACCACCTCGATCATAAACGCCTATTTTACACCCGCCAGGTGAAAGAGGTTCACACCTGGCGGGTGGTGTCAGCCTAACTCCACCGCCTGGTTCATCTTCGGCAGAACAATGTCCGTAATTCCCAAATCATTTTTTATTTTTTCCGACAGTACCAACCGCGGCAGTTCTTCGCCGTGAGTCAAAAATACTTTCCTGACACCTTTGATCTGACCCAGCCAGTGCATCAGCCTTGGCTGATCGGCATGGGCACTCATCGAAGTCACATTTCTGGTATTTGCCGCCACCGCAACTTCCGTATCATAGATCCTCACCTTTTTCTCCCCATCCTGTACTCTTCGCCCGATCGTCCCCACCGCTTGAAAACCAACCTGCAGTAGTCGTGTCGTCGCTAGCGGCAAAAATTTGATCGCGTGAAACAGGATCCTCCCGCCCGTCATCATGCCACTGCCGGCAATAATCACCTTCGCTCTGTCTATTTCGTGAATCTTGGCGCTTTCCGCCCCCTTCTCAACCAATACCAATCCGGGAAAGTCAAACGGGTCATCCGTTTTGGCGTGCCCGGACAACTCCTCGTTATATAACTCCGGAAAGTGTTTGAAAATCATCGTCGCCTTAATGGCCATCGGCGAATCGAGAAACACCAAGGTCTCGTCGCGGACTAATTTATTCTTCTTTAAGTGATCGATTCTATGGAGTAGCTCCTGGGTTCTCTCCAGCGAAAACGCCGGAATCAAAAGCGTTCCTCCGCTTACCTCGACCGCGTTAATTTCCTCCTGCAGGATTTTTACGGCCTCCTCTCCCGTGTGCGTCCGATCACCGTAGGTCGACTCCATTACCACCAATTCCGCTTCAGCAATCGGTTCGGTTGGCCGAATTAAGTCCTGCGGGCTATTGCCCAAGTCACCCGAAAAGACGATTTTTTTAGGCCCGAAGCCTTCGCGCTTGTCGACCACCTCGACACTCGCCGACCCGAGAATATGACCGGCGTCCCGCAAGGTAATTTCGAAGTTCCCAATCGCAAACGGCTTATCGTAATGGACCACTCGGCAAAGCAACATCAACTTCTCCACTTCCTCCTCGGAAAACAGGGCCCTCCGCTCACCCCGCCGCTGTTCACTTTCGGCCATTACCTTGGCCGAGTCGAGTAGAGACAACTCCAACAGCTGCCTGGTCGCCTCGGTCATATAGATCGATCCGCTGTATCCCGCCCTTACCAGCAATGGCAGTCGGCCGCAATGATCCAAATGGGCGTGAGTCAGCACCACCCCAGTCAGGTCACGGGCCGCAAAATAGATTGTTTCGTTGTTAAATATTTTCGGCTCCTCTACCCCCTGAAATATCCCCAAGTCGACCAGAATTCCTTTGTTATTTGCGTCCATCAGCCAATAACTGCTGCCCGTTACCGTCCCCGCCGCCCCCAGAAATTTAATCCTCTGCATTAATTCATCTTATCTGATCTACCCCAGATTTGAAATCCAACCCTATAACATGTATAATCTCCGTCGAAACGCGATCGATCGCGATCTCGTCTTCAAAAACAAACTTCGCACCTTGACAGCACTTCCGTTGGCCGCAGCTAAGACACTCCGGTGTTTTTGCCGCAGCCAATGGAGAAAAAGGAGACTAAATATGCACAAGCTATTCGCCTGGCGGCTGCTCGCCGCCCCCATCGTCATCAGCCTTGCCCTCGCCGCCTGCGGCGGTGTTGACCCCAACCAAGTGATCTGCAAACGCAATCCGGCCGCCGTTAAAGTCGGGGATCCTGTCTGTCGCCCAAACGTCGAGGGTTCGATCAACAACGACGAATTCCGCACCCCAGCCGTAGTGGTCGGCAATCAACAGAAAGCCATCTACTATGGCTATGTCGAGGACACCCGTCCCGAAATTCTCGATACCATTGGCGCCCATCCCTACCCGGCCAGCCAGTCTATCCCCCTGCCCCTGCAGGTGCAGGACTTTCGGACTGACTCAAACCCGAACGGGGAATTTTGCGCGGGGCAAAAACCACGCTGTATCGCCCCGATGAGCGGCGTCACCCTCGAATACACCTCGGCCGACGGCCAGATCCGTACCATCGAGGGTATCACCATCAATCTTCAGGGGTCGCTCCGCTTCGTCGTCGAGGAATCAACCGCCCTGGCCTGGCTGCGTCTCGACCGCACCCGAACCCAGGAGGATTTCTGGTACAAATTTTGGGACGCCGTCCGCGTTCCCAAAATCGTGAGCATCACCGGCTTCAGCGTTGATCCGGTGTCAGATCAGTGGGGTGAAAAGACCAATCAGGCTATCGCCGCCGTTCTCACGGCCCGCGCCGTCTACTGGGAATTTGCCCCTCTCATCTCATTGACAGACGGAGTGATCCAGGTAAAAAGCGTCGACGCTCCGACAGTCCCCGGCGCGATCACGGGCGGCAACATTGATGCCCAAGCGACCCAAAACGCGATTCAACTGGGTCAAGCTGAAGCCTTCGCTACCCAGCGGGCCGTCGTCTGCGAGGGGATCGACGATGACGTTGCCTGCGCCCTGCTGATGCAAACCTATGCCGGCAACAGTCAATCGCCGGTCACCGTCCAGGTGTACCCAGCCGACGCGTCGGCCACCCCCGCACCCTGAAATCAAGTCTCCACTTGCTGCGAGGTGGACCCGCGAAAGCGGGTCAACCTCTACGAATATACTTCGTACTGATGAGCCCCAAAGGGCGAAAGGTCCTCGCAAAAAAATCAAAATCTAAATCTCGGTTCTCTTGGCTTGGCAATATTGCAGACGATTTCCCGGCCCAAAATCTTCGTGCCGCTGATCGCCTTGATCGCCTTCTCGGCTTCCATTTTTGACGGCATGGTTACAAAACCAAACCCCTTGCTCCGGTTAGGGTCATCCGGTTCCATCATCACGACCGCATCGGACACCTTACCGTGTTCGGCAAACATTTTAAAAAGGTCCTCGGTCCTCATCGTGTACGGCAAGTTGCCCACATAAACCCGCGTTTCGTTAACCATAAATTAGTAGTCGAATTCTACCACATTTGCGCTAGAATGATCTTATGCTTTGTCCGGAATGCAAACAGCCGTTGACCGAAAAGGAAGTCATTACCTCCGATAACCAGAAGGCACTCATCTATGAGTGTTTCAACTGCGGCGGCCACTTTCTTCCCCCCATGGTCGCTAACCTCCTCCCCCAGGTGACCGTTCAGGACATCGATTCAATTACGCCCAAAAACACTTTCCCTACCAATCCAACCGTTATTTGTCCGGTTTGTCAGGAAACAATGGTGGTCATCACCGATACCGTCGTTCCCAAAAACGTCACCGTCTATACCTGCGGGCAAAATCACGGCAACTACTTTTCCCTCCACCAACTTTACGCCTTCAAACGTGCTCAAAAAACCAAACTCGAATACCACCAGCTTTGGGGTATCCCCATCAAATCAGTTTTCACCGTCCTTCTTCCCATCATTGCTATTTTTACCGCCATCACCGCTATTCCCTTCACCCTCCAGCAGGTCAAAAGCATTCAGGAATCCCGCGTCAAAGCGGGAGAACTGGTCAGCAATCCCCTGGTTAGCCCCATCAGTCCTACCCAAACCGTAATTTCTTTCACTACCAAAGTAAACGCCATCACCGTTCTACGGCTCACCCTGCCCGACAACACCACCCGCGATCTCCCCGGTTCAGTTACCGCCCAAAAAACACACGTCTTCAATCTGGAAAACCTTCAGCCCAATACTTCTTACCGCTACCACCTCATCGTCAACGGCCAAACTTATGGCCCCTACAATTTCACTACCCTCTCGCAGTAACTGTAAAGTTTTTTCCCACCTCGTCCCAGTTCACCACCTTCCACCAGGCATCAACATAATCCTTCCGCCTATTCTGATACTTCAAGTAGTAGGCGTGTTCCCAAACATCCAGACCAAGCAGAGGTTTTTTCCCTTCCGCTAACGGTGTGTCCTGATTGGCCGTCGACTCCACTATCAGTTTTCCATCCACATCGCGGCTTAGCCAGGCCCAGCCACTCCCAAAGCGGCCCAAGGCCGCAGCGCTGAATTGTTCCTTAAATTTCGAGACATCGCCAAAATTCTTCTCGATTTCAGAGACTAGTCGTCCTGCTGGTTCCTTACCACCGCCGGGTTTCATTACCTCCCAAAACAGACTGTGATTGAAATGACCTCCGCCGTGGTTTCTGACTGCCGTTCTAATTACCTCGGGTATCTCATCCAGGTTGGCCAAAAGTTGTTCCAAACGCATTTCCGCCAC
>JBBTWQ010000066.1:0-2660 GCA_038062695.1 Patescibacteria group bacterium
TTCCCCTCCGGCGTCATTCAAACCGGCCATTCCTACCCCTCCGGCCACAGCTACCGAACCGCCTTTCTGACCCTTCTTTTGGCCTATCTCATCGCCGGCTCGAAAAAGTTTTCACCCAAAACCAAGACCTGGCTCACCTTCGCTCTTGGCTTGGTTCTTTTTGTCATGCTCGTCTCCCGCATTTCCCTGGGTGAACACTGGACCAGCGACGTGATCGGGGGCTTGCTCCTGGGCGCCAGTTTCGCCTCCTTCTCGGTTTACTTCATCCGGACTGGCAATTTGGCCCCAAATCGGCTAAAATAACCCATAATTTTCTCGCGCTTAAAGGTTATGGAAAGAAAAATCAGAAATATTGCCGTCATCGCTCACGTCGACCACGGCAAAACCACCCTCATCGATGCGCTCCTCAAACAGAGCCATATTTTTCGGGATAACCAGGCCGAGATGAGCCAAACAACCATCCTCGATAGCAATGAGCTTGAACGGGAGAAGGGGATTACCATCCTGGCCAAAAACACCGCCATTACCTATCGTGACGTCAAGATTAACATCATCGACACCCCCGGCCACGCCGATTTCGGGGGCGAGGTCGAACGCACCCTCGGCATGGCTGACGGCGCCCTACTGATCATCGACGCCCAAGAAGGACCAATGCCCCAGACACGCTTTGTCTTGAAAAAAGCCTTTGAACTGAACCTGAAGATCATCGTCGTCATCAACAAAATCGATAAACCTTACGCTCGTGTTCCCGAGATCATCGAAAAAACCAATAATCTCTTTCTTGATCTCGCTACCCGTGACGACCAGCTTGAATTCCCGATTCTCTACGCCTTCGGTCGTGAAGGTAAGGCCTTCAAAGATATGCCGGCTAATTTTAACCAGCCCGGGGATATCACCCCCCTGATGGAGGCCATTCTCGAATATATTCCCGCCCCCAAAAACGAGACCGATGGTAGCTTCAAGATGCTCGTTTCCAGTCTCGACTACGACCCGCACAAAGGCCGCTCTGTCATCGGCAAAATTTTTAGAGGCAGCGTCAAACCCGGGGACAGAATCGTCCTTTCCAGCAATAACAAGAGCTATTCGATTGAGACCGTCCAGCTTTCCCGCGGTCTCTCCCGCTACGAAACCGACCAGGCGCTGGCCGGCGATATAGTCGCCCTGACCGGTATTGGCCAGGCCAAGATCGGCGACACCATTGCTAACAGTGCTGACACGACCCCCTTACCGGCTCCCAAACTGACCGAGCCCACCCTCCATATGACCATCGGCGCTAACACCTCGCCTTTCTCCGCCCGCGAAGGCCAGTTCACCACCAGCCGCCAGCTCGAAGATCGCCTCATCAAGGAACTGGAGACCAATCTGTCTTTGAAATTGGAAAAACTGGAAAGCGGCCAGTTCAAAATGTCCGGGAAGGGCGAACTCCACCTGGCCATTCTTCTCGAGACCATCCGCCGTGAGGGCTACGAAATGGAGGTTGGCAAGCCAGAAGTTATCGTCAAAATAATTGCTGACGTTAAACAGGAACCGGTCGAAGAGGTCAGTATCATCGTTCCCAGTGAATACCTCGGTACCATTACCCAGGAAATCGGTAAGCGCCTCGGCCACCTGGTCAAGATGGAGCCCATCTCGGCCGCCGAAATCGAATTCATCTATCACCTGCCCACCAGAAATATCATCGGCCTCCGCAGTTTGCTTCTGACGGCGACCAAAGGCACGGCCGTCTTTTCTTCTCAAGTCATTGGTCATCAGCCGCTCGGGAACCCGCTACCCAAACTCCGCCGCGGTGTCCTTATCTCTTCTGAAACCGGCGAGACCCTCGCCTATGGTCTCCAGAACGCCCAGGGGCGGGGCATTACCTTTGTCAATCCCGGTACCCCTGTCTATGAAGGCATGATCGTCGGCGTTAATGCCAAAGAGGAAGATATCGAAATCAATGTCACCAAAGGCAAAAAATTGACCAACATGCGCTCCCAAGCCTCCGATGGTGTCATCCAGCTAACTCCCGCCACCATCATGAGTCTGGAACAATCCCTCGACTTTCTCGAAGGCGACGAGCTTTTGGAAATCACACCCCAGTCTCTCCGCTTGCGCAAGAAACATCTGACCGATATCGACCGCCGCCGCCACAGCCGTTCCCCCCAAAACAGCTAACATCGGCCAAAAATGGCCACTTTCGGGCTATAATTGCAAAGATGGGCCGGTGGCGGAATGGCAGACGCTCAGGTCTTAAAAACCTGTGAGAGCAATCTCGTGAGGGTCCGACTCCCTCCCGGCCCACAAAAAGTTTTCTACTGATGAGAATCGTGAATCTCGGGAAGTTTCAACTCTATTCTCGCAATTATTGACCCCGTCCGAGCTTCAACCTCGGCCAAAGCATAGGCCTTTCTCGCCACTTTAAACTCTGTGTTCCAAACTATTCTGTCACCGTTCAGCATTACCTCAAAATTGTCTACTAACTCGGTAATAAATGTTTCTAAAGTTGTTCCGGGAGCAACACGAAGATGCCTTTTTTTCTCAAACTCAGCCACGGCCAACCCATCATCGGACTTCAGCCGAGCTAAAACCTCGGCCAACAAGCTTTGTCTATCCCCTTGTTCAGTTTTTTCAGTCATAGTAAATAGAAATCTATCAGACTTCTAAAACCCTGTCAAACTCCC
>JBBTWQ010000067.1:0-2480 GCA_038062695.1 Patescibacteria group bacterium
ACCTCCGACCTCTGCGTCCCAAACGCAGCGCTCTAGCCATCTGAGCTACACCCCGAATTGGATTCGTGGGTGAGTGAGCGGATTTGAACCGCCGATCTCCTCCTCCACAGGGAGGCGCTTTAACCAACTAAGCTACACCCACCATACCCGTATATTTTATCAGGAGTGATTGAACCTTGCTCAAATTAAGCAAAAGGCCCACGAAACTGCTCGGGCAATTCGTCAGCGATTCGTTCCATTAACTCACGCACCGCCCCAATACTACTAACTCCTTCAATCACAAAAGGGCCGCCAACTTGAACATGGATTCTCTTCCTATCCTCCTGTTCCCAAATTCCCACCGGCACCACACTGACTCCAATCGCGCTCGCTCGCATCGCCATCCTCCCCGTTCCGGCATGAAATGTCTCAATCGGGGAAATTGAATTATTGACTTCAACGTGTCCTTCAGGGGCTATATATATCACCCCTCCAGCCTCTAATCTCGCCATCGCCCCGCCAAGGGCCAGCGATCGACCAGCAGGAAGAACCGACTACCGTCCAATCTGTCTCTCAAACAGATTTTGCGACCGACCGTTGGCACCATGTCCATTGAACCCATAGGCTAGTTTAAGGCCGTCGCTCCCGGGATGGACAAACTTCCGCAGCCTTTCATCCTCTTCAAGCCTTTCTTTGGCGTTGTAGACCGCCAAAACATCCTCAAACGCTCTCTTCCAGTCTGCCAGACTAAAAGATTTGCCCGCCAAATCACCTTCAGTCAAATTGTCTCTCTTCCCGGCGCTGGCGGCGATGCGACCCATCAGGGCTGTTTTTGCCCGATTGCACAGATCCTGAAGATAGCGTGGCGTAAAACCAGGCGTTGCCGCCGCCAAAACATTCAAAATATAGTCCCGGGCTTGCTGTCCGGTTTCAAACCCAACCCCGGTCTCCTGACCCAAAATAACCGGATCAAACAATTCCAGCCCCAGCTGGCTGCTCGTTAGCGGCGTGTGCACCTCAAGAACGTGCCTTCTGGCTTGTTCATTGGGCAGGGGGCAAAAGATCAGTCTCCCCCCAAGCCGCTCAGATTCCAGAAGCTGAGGGTTAAACTCCTCCGGATGGTTCGTCGTGCAAAGGACGCAATAACGATTTTTAAAAAGACCGGCCAATTCGTTCAGCAGGGTCCCGCTAACCGGATTTTTCTCCCTAGCCAAGTGCTCGATGTCTTCGATAATTAAAACGATATTTTTACCGATCCGCCCCGCGATATATTGTATCCGCGATAAAAGCACCTTTTTATCCTCAGGCATCTGCAAATCCTGTTCAAAATCCCTGGCGTCGACATTCACCATAATTACTCCCAGGTCCTGATTTAGAAGATGTCTGATGATCTGTGTCTTCCCGGTCCCCACCTGTCCCACCAAGATTGCCGACCGGGGCACGGCCGCCAGGCCTTTGCTCAGGTCATGATTAGCCAGGGGGGTGAACAGAGCTTCATAAATCTCCGCTACTTGCCGTTCCAAGCCCCCGATTTGAATTTCGCCTTTTAACCCCATCCGATTCATGTAGTGATAGATCTCGTAAATTAGGCCGGGGTTTTCGGGTGGCAATTCCTTCCCCGCCAAAACCAAGGCGGTCAGGATAATTGCTTCGGCCAGATCGGTCTGGAACAGCGAGTCTTCCCGAATCTCAACGACATATTTAGAGGCCACTTTAGCGCCGCTGTTATCCAGTAGGTCCTTCTGGGTGAACCAGCGATTGTCCCGCCTGGCTTTTACACCGCCGGCAACATCTTTACGGCTAATCGTCCGGAAGGCGAGCATCCCGTTATGAAATCTCCCGGGAACTCCGGAGTCAGGACCGAAATACCAGCCGATGCTGGAACGGTCCCTATCACCCTCCAATTTGGGGTACAAGACACTCGCCGCCATCGATCCGTCCGCGTTCTTCATCGACTTTACTTTCATCGGATACATCCGCGCCGCTATTTCCTGCAATTGTTCAAGTTGGTGCGGGGAAATATGTTTCGGGCGAAATCCAGCTACCAGTCGGGGATATTGCTTCTTGTTATATTGATCAAACGCCAATGAAGTCTCGATGGTTACCGGAACTCCTCCCAAATTCTCGATCATTCTTTCGACTACGTATTTGAAACTGGCCATCGCCTCTTCGCTCTCAAAATGGGGTGGATAAAGCAGGGGATTGCGTTCCAAAGCTGACAACCCGGACAACTCCTTCGCAATATCAGCTTTCTCCCTATTCATTGGCCCCATCACCATCTCTCCTTTCAACATACATCGGATTCTACCACGCGGGGTCGTTCTTTATTCTTGGGGCGTAATCCCATAAATCACTATTTCCGTCCCCGAATTATCTTTGGTCGCCTTCACCGTCTTCGCTTCTCCCACCACCGGATCACTCCAGTAGAAGAGTACTTCGGCATCTTCAGTCCGCATATTGACACAGCCGTGACTCATCGGGTGGCCAAAATTATTATGCCA
>JBBTWQ010000067.1:2580-4756 GCA_038062695.1 Patescibacteria group bacterium
CAGTCCGCATATTGACACAGCCGTGACTCATCGGGTGGCCAAAATTATTATGCCAGTAAGTCCCGTGGAGGCTGAATCCCCGCGAGGCCGGAACCCCATCCCCGGCAAACCACATAATGAAAGGCACGTTTGGTAGGTAATAGTAAGTGTGCAGTGCCGAATTACCCCCCGACATCTTCTGGAACCGACTCTTCCCCCAGATAGCGAAGGTGCCCGTCGGTGTCGGTGCCCACTTGCCGGTTGACACCAGGAATTCATAGACCTTCTGATTTCCCTCAAAGGCATAGACCTTCTGATTGGTCAAGTCGACCTCAATTCGCCTCGGTTCGGCCGAATGGCCGAGTACCACCGCCAGCTTCGTTTGAACAAATGGCCGGGAAACTATTGCTTGACCATGAAAAACCCCTTTTTCGTCATTCGCATCATATTCACCCGTGATTGCTTCAGGCACAATTCCGTCTTGGTGGGAGAGCTTTTCCAAAACCGGCCTGAACCCCCCGAAAACAGCCACCAAACTAACCAGAGAAAGGCCCAAAACAACCTCGCCCAAACGCCGATAGCCTGCTTTCATAGAACTCATTATGTGGGTAATTTTGCCTAAAAGTCAACTCGGCTTTTAGCCACCTTCCAGACTTGCTTTATGACCTATATTATGCTACAATACTCGCCTATAGGTTGAGTAAACCTCTACATATGATAAACCAAATTGTCGCCACCATCTTTAGCACTATAATTCTAGGTATGAACACCAGCGGCTTAATCGTGCCGGAAAAGAAAAATATCATTCTTTCCGAAAAAGAATTTTCTCTGGAAAACCGTTACGCCGTCAAAAGCGTCAACGAAATCATGAAAAAGAACATTCTTTTGAACCTGGCTTACCTTAACGGTACGGTTGCCAAGAAAACTGACATCGACTGGAACCAGGTCATCTCTCCTTTCCATTTTGACAAAACCCTGGGAGTCGGGGAGACCTTCGCTTACCACACCACCGTCCGCAACGAATTTACCGCTAAGGTGGCCTTTACCACCAACAGCAGCTTCAATGCCGCCGATGGTTACCTCTCCGACGGCTATCTCTTCGGCGACGGTGTCTGCCACCTGGCTTCTCTGATCAACTGGGCCGCCCTTGAAGCTGGCCTGGAGACCATTGTGCCCAAAGACCACCGCAGTGTTGGCCCAATTCCAGATGTTCCCGATGAATACGGCGTTTCTATCTATAAAAACCAGGGTCTGGGAGCCAACAACAACCTCTACGTCACCAACACCAAGGACAAACCCGTCATCCTCCACTTCGAGTATGACGGCGTTGACCTCAAAGTCTCCGTTACCGAAGCGGCCTAACCGGAGCTAACTACTTTCGCCTCTTGCGTTTCCCCTCTCTATGGTGCTAGAAATGAGTGGTTATGGACAACCAACAAACATTGAAAACCGTTACCAATCTGACCGCCCTCATTAATGGCCACCTGGCCGGTCTTGATCGGGAACGGGAAAATCTAGGCAAAACAACCGAGATGCTCACTGACATTCTAGCCAACGACCCCACCTACAAAGAAACGACCGACAAAGCCAAGGAGGTTGCCAAAGAGAAGGCCAAGGCCAAAGCCAACATCCTCCAGCAGCCCACCGCCCACGATCTGGCTTTCAAAATCAAGGACGGCCGCATTGAAATCAAACAGCTTTCCCTCGAACTGTCCGGCTTCCTGACCGAATACCAAAAATTAACCGGCAGCAACGAGTTCGAAAGCGAGGATGGCGAAATCCGCCGAATCGTCTCTACCGCCAAACTGGTCGGCAAGACCAATTTCAACGATCAAGAGGAGAAATAACTCGTCCGCCTGTGGTGGAGCCTCATCCGTAGTAAAATATACCTCTTGGGTCCGTAGCTCAGTCGGTAGAGCAATTCCCTCTTAAGGAAGCGGTCGTGGGTTCGAATCCCACCGGGCCCACCAAATTTGCACCCGTAGCTCAGTTGGATTAGAGCACTTCGCTTCGGACGAAGGGGTCGGGGGTTCAAGTCCCTCCGGGTGCACCAAGCTTCTACCTCTCTCATCTTCGGATATGGCAGGCCCTTATCTTCCTTTACACCGTACACTTGACATGCTTTAGCAGAATATGCCACGATACTGCTAAGATTAATCTGCCCTATGATCACCAGCCTCCTCAAAAAAGCCTCCCT
>JBBTWQ010000068.1:0-7350 GCA_038062695.1 Patescibacteria group bacterium
AACTGACGCTAATCATTGAGGAGACACCGCCGGAGATTGTGGCCGATATTCTGGAAAAGGGGTTGGTGATGGCGGGGGGCGGGTCGCTGATCCGGGGTTTGGACAAACTAATCAGCGAGGAAACGGGGATGCCGGTTTGGGTGACGGAGAATCCGATGGAGGCGGTGGTGCGCGGCTGTGCCAAGGTGCTCGAGGACGATCGTTTGTTGAAAAAAGTCAGGGTAACCGGAGGTTTAAGTTAGAGGAGAGCAGTATTTCTTGAGCCAGGCGGCAATGTTTTTGAGGGGAAGGTTTTCGTTATCGACGCTGAGCATAAAGGTGACGGCCTCCGTTTTTCTAGCTTTGAGATAGTAGCAATTTATTTTCAAGAATCTTTTGGTTGAGACCCAGGAAGTACGTTTATTCCCGTCAGTGAAGGGATGGTTCATGCAGAGCGAGTGGAGGAGGGCAGCCGCTTTGAGAAAGATGGTGGGATAAAATTCGTTTCCAGCAAAAGCCGCCTTCGGCCTTTCAACCGCTGAGTGGAGCAGGGAAAAATCGCGGACTGAGGCAATTGATCCCGCTTTTTGGATGATTTCTTCGTGGATGGTATAGACCTCGTCAATGCTTAGCCAGTTCATCGAGGATTTCGGAGTCTTCCTTTAATGTTTGGTCGAGCCAGTTTATAAATTCTTTTTCAGAAGCGGTTTTTCTTGCTGGCTTGATTGCGGTTGGTTTTTCGATATGGAAGCGGTTGCCCTCCAGGGGGCCGACGACGACGCGATTGCCCGGTTTGAGGTTTAGTTTGCGGACGATTTCTTTGGGAACGGTGACGACCAGGCTGTTGCCGGCCTCGAAGACGGTTTGATTATACATGTTAGAACAATGTTAGTACAGGGCGACGAAAAAGTCAAGCCGGCTTCCCGAGGGATGAACAGCATGGTTTACCTCCTTTCGGGTTGATGGAATTATACCCCGCCGCGCGGAACAGCGTTTTGGCTTATAATACGGAGGTTGCCATATTTAGGAACTCGGCTTGGCGACAACGTACTTTCAAAAAATTCGCTTAGGAGGACTTTGAAAATGGTTAAGTGGGAATATGTGGGGGTTCGATTCGTGAAGAGTCGGGCCCCCTTTTTTTGTTAAGATGGGAGAGATGGTGAAAAAAAAGAGTACTTGGCCCAAGCGTTTGGCATGGCTTATCTCGCGGCTGTTCGATCCGGTGATCGAGATTCCGTTGCTGATCGCCAGCGTGATTTTTATGGCTTTGGCCAATGGCCTGCGTTTTCGTTTTCTGATTTTCTTGATGATTGTCGACGCCCTCTTGCCGGCGCTGTATATGCTTTGGGGTTTGGCGACGAAGCGGATTTCCGACTGGGACATGACCCGCCGGGAAGAGCGGGCCGGCCTGTATTTCTTTGCCATATTCTGTCATCTTTTTGGCGTCGTTTTCGCTTTCTTATTGGGTAAGGTGCTCTTGGCGAAGATCCTCTTTATTTTCTGGTCCTTGGCGGTGGTTTTTGCCCTGATCACCGTTGTCTGGAAGATCTCGATCCATGCCGGGGTGAACGCGGCGGCCTTGGCCTTCTTTAACCATTATTATGGCTGGCAAAATTACTGGTGGTTGGCCTTGGTTTTGGTGGTGGTTTTGTGGGCGCGGGTCACGATCAAAAAGCACACCTGGGCGCAGGTGACGGCAGGCGCGGTCCTGGCCGTGGGTTGGGTGGAGACGCTGCTCTTGTTCTCGGAGAGCCTTTAGGGTTTGGTGATGATGAAGAAGTTGGTGGCAGAAGTAATTTCCTGGTCGAGGGTGAGGGTAGCCTCCTTGGTGGGGTTGGTCTGATCGCTGACGATTTTTTCGATTTGGCCGACGACCAGGTTTTCGGGAATGTGCTGGGTGGGAAGAGTAAAGACGGTGGTTTTGGAATTGAAAGCGGTATCGGACGGCAGGTTGATGATGTAGGGCTGGCTGGCTTTGTAGACGTAGTCGCCCTGGGCTCCGGTCTCCAAGGCAACGGCCAGTTTGATCTCCTGGTGATTGAGGGGGATGACTTTGATAATTGGGGCCTGGACCTCTTTAACCAAACCGACGAGAGAGCTGCCGGAGACGACCGGTTGGCCCGGCCCGATACCGATAAAGTCCTGGCTCGTAAAGATGACCAGATTGCCTAGACCAACCAGTTGCACCGGTTGGACCTGCCAGCGATTGCGGCTCAGGGAGGCGACCAGGACTTGATTGTTCAGCGCCTGGTTGAGTTGGCCAACCTTGATCCTGAGGAGGGCGTTTTCGTTTTTGAGCTTGGTGTTTTCACCGTAAACAGTTGGCAGGCTAACGATAAAATGGGAGAGTCGGGTCTGACCGCTTTTGGCGGCGGCCAGAGGTTGGAGCAAGGGAGAAAGGAGAGAAAAAAGAAGAGAATTGAGCGGAGGTATGAGGTTGAGAAAACTGCCGACAGTGAGTAAGATGGACAAAAATAACGAGGCGATAAATGAGAAAGACACAAACAAAGAATATCACAGGTAGAATAGTTTTGAGTTTCGTCTTGCTTTTCCTGGGTGAGGGATTGTTCGCCATGAGCTTGTTCTGGCCGGTGCTTTTTTCGCTGGTGGGGCTAACTAAAAAGACGTATTGGTTGGGCTTTTTGCTGGGGTTAATCTTCTCGGTGATGACCGGGACAGCCTTGGGACTGGCCAGTTTGGTAATCGTTGGCGGCTTGTTTATTTTTGAGAGGTGGCGGGGGGTTCTGGGCGATAATGTTTGGCTGACTGGTTTGGCGGCAGTAGCGTTTGGCTTTACTGCCGATAGGATTTTGGGGCTATCGTGGGGACCAGTCGAGGGGCTGACCAATTTCGGTTTGACTTGGTTTCTGATGCGGCTGGGTTACTTCGCCGATGAGATTCATTTAACGAGCCGATGATCAAGTTATTGCGCTTGGCTTTGGTTCTGATTTTTGCCCTCTTTTTTTCGCGGGCCTTTTTCGTAACCGGATTACAACACTCATATTATCTGGCCCAGGCGGGGGAGAATCGGGTGAAGACGGAGGCGGTAGCGGCACCCCGGGGGGTGATAGTGGATCGGGGCGGCCGATTGGTGGCGACCAATATCCTGGTCGACGGTAAGGCGGTTCGGCACTACCCCGGTGGAGAGGTGGTGGCGGCGGTGGTCGGCTACCTATCAGAGGGCAAGGGGGTGGCCGGATTGGAAAAGCAATATCAGATTGATTTGGCGGGAGTTGCTGGCGAGAGGGTGGTTTCGGAAACAGCCGGAGGTCGTGAAGTAGAAGACGTGAGCTTACGGGAACCGGAGCCGGGGAAGAAGCTGTTGTTGAACTTGGACTTGGGACTGCAAACCGTGGCTTACCAGGCCTTGAAAAACAAATTGGCGGCCGTGGGCCAGGGCGGATCGGTAATTGTTTCGGCCGTCGATGGCGAAGTCTTGGCTTTGGTGAGCCTGCCCAGTTTTGATCCGAACCTTTTTATCCAGGACGGAAGGCGGGGTAGCGAGGGGGGCAACTATACCGATGTGGTTGGTGTGGTGAGCGATGAGATTCAAAAGCCGTTGTTTAACCGGGCAATCGGGGGCGCCTTTCCGCCGGGTTCGGTTTTTAAGTTGGTGCCGGCTCTGGCGGGTTTGTCCGCGGGGGTGATTGACGAAACTGACCTGATCGAGGACTCGGGTGAGATCGTCATCGGGCCGTATCGCTTCGGCAATTGGTATTTCGACAAGTACGGCAAGACGGAGGGAAGAATTAATGTGCAGAAAGCCCTGGCGCGCAGCAACGATATCTTCTTCTACCGTCTGGGAGAAAGGTTGGGAGTAGACCGGCTGACTGCTTTTGCGAAGAAGGTGGGTCTGGGGGAGAAGACGGGGATTGACCTGCCGGGAGAGGCCGCCGGGTTGTTGCCGACGCCTTTGTGGATGGAGAAAGAGAAGGGCGAGCGTTGGTTCTTGGGAAACACCTATCACTTAGCGATTGGCCAGGGGGATCTGCTGGTGACAGCCTTGCAGGTGAATCGGATGGCGGCGGCGGTGGTTTCCGGGAAGACGTGCCCGCCGAGACTGGTGGGTAAATCAGAATGTTCTGATTTGGGCTTGCCCGAGAAAGCGATCGAGACGGTAAAAGAGGGAATGAAGATGACTTGTCAGGAGGGCGGGACCGGTTTTGTCTTTTTTGATCTGAAAGGAGCGGTGATGTGCAAAACGGGGACGGCTCAGCACGGGGGCGAGGAGGCAAAACCGCATGCTTGGATGGTCGTCGTCATACCCCGGGGGGATACCCCCGGGTGGGTGGTGGTGACGGTGATGCTAACGGACGCCGGTGAAGGGAGCGAGCAGGCCGGTCCGGTAGCGAGGCAGATAGTCGACTATGTACTCAAGAACTGATTTCGAGGCTCAGGTTTCGGGTAGTTTTGGTCTGTTTGAGCCTCGAAAGCCCCTGTGTAAATTATGTGTTCAATGACTTGACACTATGAGATATTAGTGATATATTCTTCAGTACTGAAGCCCGAAGTAAAGCTTTCGGGCGGAGGTGAAAATTTATTTTGGCAGTATTGCCTCGGGCCCCCGCTAGCGGGATTGCCACAGCGGCTGCCAATTTTTTAGCCCCGCTTACTAGCGGGGCTTTTTTATGTCTGCGCGCCGGCGGCGGGGCAAAAAAAGACCCCGCCGAGGCGGGGTCACTACCTTTTTAGACGAGCAGGGGCAGGAGCCAGGTGAAGTAGCCGATGGCGCCGACTATCGTGGCGACTGCCCAGAAGGCGAAACTAAAGAAGTTCCGCCTGGTCCCCGTGAGCAGGGTGGCCGCAAACGCTCCCGAAAGGGCGGCGGTGCGGCATATGGCGATCCCGATTGGAGGAAGGCTGGAGATCAAGCCGACCACCGTTGCGGCGAATGCCAGGGCGAAGGCGAAGATCAGCGCATCTTCGGTCACTTTTCTGACGATTTCAAGGTTCTCGTCCATGATTGCCTCCTTTTGGCTGGAAGAGTGGGGCTATTGTACACCTTATGCTATACTTTCGCCTCCTTTGGCCCCGCCAGCGATGGGCAGGGGTTGCCGTTGGGAAAGTTAGTCGGTATAGTGGAAAGTTGTGAAGC
Organism: Patescibacteria group bacterium; assembly: GCA_038062695.1. Taxonomy (GTDB): domain Bacteria; phylum Patescibacteriota; class Microgenomatia; order UBA1400; family MFAQ01; genus 2-01-FULL-50-23. The sequence continues at coordinate 5,075 of JBBTWQ010000068.1, forward strand.
TTGTCATTGTCGAGTCACCTACAAAAACAAAAAGCCTGGCCAAGTATCTGGGCCGCGGCTACGAGGTGATGGCCACCGTGGGCCATATCCGCGATTTGCCGAAGTCCAAAATGGGGATTGAAGTCAAAAAAAGCAAGCAAGGTTTGCATTTTGTGCCGAGTTATGAATTGGTTGAAGGGAAAGAAGAGACGGCCAAGAAATTGCAGACGGCGGCGGCGAAGGCGGACCGGGTAATCCTGGCCTCCGATCCGGATCGCGAAGGCGAGGCAATCGCCTGGCACACCCAGGAGCTTTTGACCGCAGGCAAGAAAGGAATAAAGAAAGACAAGATTGAGAGAATTACGTTCCATTCGATTACCAAGGAGGCAATTGAGGAGGCGCTAAAAAAGCCACGAAAAATCGATATGAACTTGGTTGATGCCCAGCAGGCGCGCCGGATCCTCGACCGGTTGGTGGGTTACGAGCTGTCGCCGGTTCTCTGGAAGAAGGTAAGGCGGGGTCTGTCGGCCGGCCGGGTCCAATCGGTCGCCGTCCGTTTGGTGATCGAGCGGGAAAGGGAGATTGAGGCGTTCAAAGCGGAAGAGTACTGGGAGATAAAGGTGGACGTGGCGCGGGAGAAGGGGAAGAAAGAGGTGTTGACGGTGGAACTGGTTAAGGCAAATGGCAAGCTGGTGAAGATTGGGGACGAGACAAAAGCGAGGGTGATTGAAGAGGACTTAAACAAGGCGAAATATGAAGTGGGGAAGATCGAAAAGAAGGAAAGGCATCTTTACCCCCACCCGCCTTTCAAGACCTCTACCCTGCAACAGGCGGGGGCGAACGTCTACGGCTGGTCGGCCAAGAAAACAATGAGTGTCGCCCAACGGCTCTATGAAAAAGGAGCGATCACTTATCACCGGACCGATTCGCTCCACCTAGTGGAAAGCGCGGTGGCTGCAATCCGGGAGATGATTGTTAAAAAATACGGGAAGGAATATTTAGCCGACAAGGAGATCTACTACAAGACTGCGGGAAAAGTGACGGCCCAGGAAGCTCACGAAGCGATTCGGCCAACGCATGTTAGTGAAGTGGAAGTGACGGGCGACGATGTCGACCGTGAGGAGATAAAACTTTATCAGTTGATTTGGCGACGGACAGTCGCCTGCCAGATGCGGCCGGCGTTGGTGGACCAGACCGTAGTTTGGGTCGTAGCGGAGAATAAAGATAACTATCAACTGCGGGCGGTGGGCGAGGTCTTTAAGTTTAAGTCCTGGAAGGAGCTGTACAAGCACGATGGCGAGGTGATCCTGCCGGAATTGACCGAGGATGAAAAATTGAAAAAAGAGAGCGTGGAGGCGGCCCAGAAATTTACTTTAGCCCCGGCGCGCTACAACGATGCTTCGCTGATCAAGGAGCTGGAGAAAAGAGGTATCGGCCGGCCGAGTACCTACGCGCCGACGATCAGTACGATTATCGTTCGCGGCTATGTGGAGAGGAAAGAAAAAAGGTTTTTTGCGACGGTGATTGGAACGGTGGTGACGGACTTTCTAGTCAAGAACTTCCCGACCGAAATGGAGTACGAGTTTACGGCCAAAATGGAAGCGGATCTGGACGAGATTGCCGAAGGCAAAAAGGAGTGGGAAAAGATCTTGTCTGATTTTTACGGCCCATTTGAGAAGACGGTGGTGAAGACGACCAAGGAAGCGGAGCGGGTGAAGATGCCGGTCGAGTCGACGGGCAAGAAGTGTCCCGAGTGTCAGGAGGGAGAAGTAGTCATCAGGATCGGCCGCTTCGGCCGCTTTTACAGCTGCAGCCGCTTTCCGGAATGCCGGTATACGGCGAAACTAATTGTCTATTTGGAAGGGATGACTTGTCCGAAGGATGGGGGCAGGATCGTGGTCAAACGGACGAGAACGGCAAGGGAGTTTTATGGCTGCGAGAATTATCCGAAGTGCGACTATGCCAGTTGGAAGAAACCGAAACCGCCCGGCGAGGCCGACCTTACGAGGGCGATGTCGAGCAGTTCGTCGGTCGAGACGAGAGTGGTGGGGTTGCCTTTGGCGGCAATTTTTCTGGCGCTGGCGACGATCTGGTAGACGGTATCTTTGTCGACTACTTTTTTGTCGTCGGCGATTAGGGCCGCCAGGGTTTCTTCTTGGCTAAAATCGATTGCGAGCGGGATTCAATTTTGCGATTAAACATGGACCCATCGTATTACAAAATCTGTCGTTGTCAACACCCGCGTAAGGTGACCTGACATTCGTTACACTTGGAAAGTTAATTGTCATTCCGACCGA
>JBBTWQ010000069.1:0-3626 GCA_038062695.1 Patescibacteria group bacterium
CTGATGAAAATCAAAAAATGCACCCACGTCTTTTCCTCACGCGGCTGTCCGTATCGCTGCGTTTTTTGTGCTTCGTCGCGCTTCTGGAACATCACCCGAATTTTTTCGGCCAAATACGTCGTCAATGAAATCAAGTATTTATATGAAAATCACGGCGTCAGGGAGATTGACTTCTGGGACGACCTCTTTATTGTCAGCAAGGACAGGATTAAAGAAATTGTTTCCCTTCTGCGCCAGGAAAAATTACTGGGAAAAATTGTTTTCAGCTGTGCGGTCCGATCGAATCTGATCGATGAAAGCATGGTCAGGCTGCTGCAAAAGATGAATGTGAAAAGTGTCTCCATGGGCTTGGAATCGGCAACCCCCAGGATCCTCGATTACCTCAAGGGGAGCAATATTAACATCAAGAATCACCAGAAAGCCATCAAAGTATTGAAGAAATACGGTATCGAATCCAGCGCCTCTTTTATCATTGGCTCTCCCGACGAAACGCGTGCAGAAATCCTCCAAACTTACAAATTTATCAAGGACAGTAAACTACGCGGCTTTGGAGTCTACGTCTTGACGCCTCTCCCCGGCACCCCCGTTTGGGAATATGCCAAAGAAAAAGGCCTGGTTAATGAAAAAATGGACTGGAGTACCCTTAACGTCGAGTTTTGGCAAAACCACGAGCAGGCAATCATTCTGTCCGAGACCCTGACCAGGGACGAGTTGTATAAATTTATTCTTAAGTTTAGAGCTCTCCAAAAAACGAGACAGCTAATCGACGTTCTAAAGCACCCGATAAATATTCCGCGGGCCGCCTATCATTTCCTAAAAAATACTGTTTCACCACCCGTATAATACGGTTAATGGGACTTTCTGTCGTCATCCTCACAAACAAGTCGCCTGACGAGATTGCGCCTGCTATAAAGTCTGTTTCCTTTGCTGACGAGACAGTCCTGATTCGCGATCATCCGGATTTTCATCCTCTGGCCGGCGACTTTGCTACCCAGAGAAACTATGGTTTGACCAAAGCAAAAGGGGACTGGGTCCTCTTTGTCGACGACGATGAAATCGTCTCACCCGCGCTAGCGCAGGAAATCAATCTTGCGATCGGCAACCCGAAATATACCGCCTACTACCTTAAACGCCTCGATCGCTATTTCGGTCAAACTCTTCATCATGGCGAAACGGGGAAGATGAAAATAATTCGCTTGGCCCAAAAAGACGCCGGTCAGTTCGTTCGTCCAGTTCACGAAGTCTGGCAAGTAGCCGGCAGAGTAGGGGAGTTAAAAAATCCGCTCTTTCACGACCGGCCTGAATTGGTTTCACCCTTCATCGGCCGGATCGCCCTCTATGGCCCAATCGACGCCCGGGCACTCATTAAAGAAGGCAAACCCTTCTCAATCTCTCGTTTGTTGGCTAATCCCCTAGTCAAATTTATTTACAACTACAAGATCAAACTCGGCTTTCTTGACGGCTACTTGGGACTGTTTCAGGCCTACCTCATGAGCGTCCAGTCATTAAGTGTCAGGGTTTTTCAATGGTCAGAAAAATCCTAATTGGTATAAATTTATTCGTCTTGCTTGCCCTGGTCGCGCTTAATTTCATTGGCGTTCTGATGCCGGAGTTGGGCTTTGACGCTCTTTGGTATCACCTACCGCTTTCTAAACTTCTCCTGACCAAAGGCCAATGGTATTTTCCCGGCGGGCTTTACTACTACTCGGCCATGCCCCGTCTGGCTGAAGTTATTTCCCTACCCCTGTTTTCTCTGATCGGCTACCACGGACCCAAACTGGTGCAGTTTTTCTCCGGGCTGGTAGTAGTTTTCTTTATTTTCCGCCTGGCCAAAAAATATACCGGCAGTTTTCTCCTCACCCTTACTGCCGCCAATCTTTTTTACGCCACCTGGCTCGTCAGTTGGCAGAGTTCAAGTGGTTATGTCGATCTGGTCCGGACCTTATTCGAAATGACCGCCCTCTATTTCCTTGTCGAAAGTAAGATTACCCGGCGTCGTCTGCTTATCTCCGGTGTCTTCCTTGGCCTGGCGATCGGGACTAAATGGCAAGCCCTCGGTTCGCTCTTTCTCTACGCCTTGATTTTCTCTCCCGCCCTTCTCATTCCCGCCTTGCTCACCGCCTCGCCTTGGTTTTTTATCGCCTATCATTTTACCGGCAACCCGGTCTATCCGCTCTTCGAGCCGTTCATGCAGGCCACCCAGCTGGCTCAAGTCAGTCCGACTTATTTTTCCCCCGTCGAAATCATCTCCCGTCTCGTGAGCGCCCCCATTTTCCTCACCCGGCCATCCGAAGATTTTCTTTCCCCCGGTACCGGCCTCGTTTATCTGATTAGTTTCCTGGGTCTGCTTTCCTCGCGTCAGCAGATCCGCCAACTGGCTCTTCTTGGGATTCTAGGCACCTTCTATCTCCTGCTCACCCCCCCGCCTTCGACCCGCTATTACCTGCCTTATCTGCCGGCCGTCATTCTGGCCGCCGTTTATATTCTTTCCCGTCTCAAAGACAAGATCGTCATTTTGTTTATCACCGCCTTCACCATCAGCTCTATTGTCGTTCTCACTATGAGAACGGGGTCCTATCTGAAATATTTACCCTATCTCACCGGCAGCCAAGACCTCAACCAATTTCTAACCGGCCTCGCCAGTCGTCTCCCCGGCACCTTCATTGACTCTGATGGTTACGTCGCCAAAAACCTGCCCCCTGATGGCCAATATTTGATCGCCAATCTTCACAACCTCTACTACTTTCCTTACGACTACGACCACGATAGCTTTGCCCCTCCCGACAAGCGCTATGATTACCTCGTTACCAAAGGTGCTGACCCAATCACCACTGCCGGGGACTTAATCCATACCAACGAGATCGGAATTCAAATATTCAAACTATGAAATATCGTCATCTGTTCATTTTTCTCTTTCTCTACCTCTGGCTCATGCTCGGCTTCAGGCTCTCGACCATGGAATCACCCACTTTTGATGAACCGGTTCACCTCAAGGCGGCGATTCAATACCAGCAAGGGGACTACGACTTCGATCCGATCGAACCACCCCTGCTCCGTCGGACCGTCTATTTTATCGGTCAAAAGATTGAGAAAATAACCGGCCCCTCACTAACGTTATTTCCTTATCGGGCGGTTGTCGTTATCGCGACCGGCCTGGCTCTCTGCCTCCTGCTCTGGCCCCTCTTTGGTCACTCGCTTTTTGCCGGTTTGCTGGCCAGCGTCCTCTTTGTTTACGAGCCAAATCTCATCGCCCACAGCCATTATTTCACTACCGACGCCTTCTCGGCCGTCATCGCCGTCATCACCGCCCTCTTGATCTTAAAAGAATCTTGGCATAAGCCTCAGCAGTTAGCCACTCTGGCGCTTTTCATCGCCCTGGCCGCTTCGCTCAAGGTCGCCAGCCTTTCCCTTTTGCTGCCCCTCTTATTATTCAAGTCCTTTAAACTCGGCCAGCGCCGCCTGGCCTTTATTGCCGTCTTTTGTTTTATCTTCATCTGGGCCAGCTACGGTTTCCGGGCCCAAGTACTCGGCAACTTCCTCGACCTGCAACTTCCTTTTGGCGGCTATTTGCGGGCCATCAAAGAAAATATTCTTTTTGCCCAGAGAGGCCAGCCCATCTTCTTTAA
>JBBTWQ010000070.1:0-1299 GCA_038062695.1 Patescibacteria group bacterium
TGGCTGGAAGCAATCGAGAAATTTCTACAGGTTTAATCCAGGCCGAGTCTTTGGTATTTGTTTTTTCTAAAAATTTCGTCAAAACCAAAAATTGTTTTGGTGTGAAAGTGATCGGCGAAGGCCATGACCAGGCAATCGGTGAAACTGACCGATTGGGCTTGGTTTTTGAAGATTGTTAGAGCGTTGTCCCGTATTTTGGCATTAGTTTCGGCGATGATAAAACTGTTGGAGTTGAGTATCGTTTCTGCGGTGCCGAGGGCAATTTGGTGGCTGGATTTCCTACCCAAAACGTTAAGAGTTTCAGAGAAGACATCACCCGGAATGACGACTTGGAGGTTCTCCTCCTCAATTTTCCGGGCGATAGCTATCGCTTGGCTGTAATTGCTGTCGGTAACTGTAGCCAGTGAGATGAGGGCGCTTGAGTCAGCAATGATTGGTGGTTTCATTCCCCGTAGAGGTATTGATCTATATTTTTGGAAAGATCTTTTGGCCCCCGGCCCTTAAGTTTGGCCAGTTGGAGTAGGGTGGCGCCGGCATTTTGTTTCTTGGTGGATTGCTTCATGCCCGCGTGGAGCGTCTCGCGAACAATCTGGGCGGCGGGTTTTTTTTCGCGCAGGGCGCGGATTTTGATGTATTGGTAGGTTTCTTCCGGTAGGAAGACTTGGGTACGGATCATGTGTATAGCATATGACACACGTTGGGTTTTGTCAAGGTGAGCGGGAACTTTATTTGAACATGGCCTGGGCGGCGGCGTAGTCCGGTTTGAGGTCAACGGCGAGGTGATAGTATTCTTGGGCTTTTTTGGTTTCCCCCAGTTGGTCGGAGATCAGGCCGAGGTTGTAGACGACTTTGGCGTCGGTTGGCGATATGGCGGCCAGTTTTTCAAGAGTTTTTAGGGCTTGTTGGTTATACTGCGGGTCAATCGTCGCCAGGTAAAGCTCGACCTTGGCCTTGGATTTGTAAAAATTGGTGTGGTGGGGGTTGAGAGAGACTGCTTTTTCGGAATTGGCCAGGGCCCCGGCTGTTAGTTCGTCAAGCAGTTTTTGACCGCCGGCGACCAGATCGGCGCTGGCGGTGGCCGGTAGGGCGTCAAGTTGAGTTTTGACGGCGGTAGCCGTCTGCGCCTGGGCTTCGGCCAGCTGGGCATAGAAAAGGACTTCGTCCGGCGCCAGGCCGACGGCTTTTTTAAGTTGATCGAGGCTTTGCTTGTAGGCGGAGAGCGACAAATATTGCTTGCCGGTGTTATAGGCAACGTCAGCCCGAAATTGATTGATCGGTATTCGCAGCAGATAAAAAGCG
>JBBTWQ010000071.1:0-3127 GCA_038062695.1 Patescibacteria group bacterium
CCTGTCTCTCCCGAGATCAAGAAGAGCAAAGCTCCACTAGTTATCATCGCCGTAGTTATCCTGGTGATCCTCGTAAGTGTTTCGGTGGCAGTTGCCTTGGTGATGAGGGCAAGAAGCGAAGATGCAGTTACACCGGCAGCGACGGTAACTGGTGTCCTAACGCCGACCTCCGTTACACCTCCGGCTACGGAGGGGCAGGTAGCGGCGACTCCAACGCCAACGTATGCCAATCCTTTCGAGGCGACACCAACACCAGTTATTAATCCGTTCGAGCAGCAGGCTAACCCTTTTGAAGGTTTATGATGAAACATTTAGGCGTTATTCTTATCCTCTTTAGTCTTTCGACCCTTCCTGTATTGGCCCAGGAATCGGATGAGGAAATGGCCAAGAGATACAACATTAGCTTTCCAATTCAGGAACTGGGAGGGTGCACCAGTCTTTCTTCGTGCAAGTCATATTGTGAAGATTTGACCAACAGGCAGAGTTGTATCGAATTTGCGAAGAAAAAGGGTTTCTATAACGAGGAACAGATGAAGCAACAGTCCCAGAGTTTGGTTGAGGATGCCAAGAAAGAACTGGGTTGTGCGAGCGAGGATGAATGCCGCTCATTTTGTCAAAAGCAGGAAAACTCTGAAAAGTGTCAAAATTTTGCCAAGACACATGGATTTGGAGATAAAGGTTCAGAAGAGAAGTCTTCCCAGATGATGCAGAAGGCAAAGGAGCTTCTTGGTTGCGACTCCGGTGAAAGTTGTAGGAAATTTTGTGAACAAGAAGCGAATCAAGAGCGCTGCAGCAACTTTGCCAAGCAGGTGGGGATGGGCAGCGGCGAATCTGGTCAGATAAGAAGAGAGGGAGAAGGCAGTTCACAAATGGGGCAGCAGGTCAGGGGGCCCGGGGGATGTGATAGCAAAGAAGCGTGCGAAAAGTATTGTCAGGAACACCTAAATGAGTGTGGAGGAAACATTCAGCAGGGTCAACAGCCTCCAAGTGGGACTTATCCTACAAGTACTTACCCGGCCGGTGAGACGGCGCCGGCAACTACCATACAGCAGGTACAAGGTACCACAACACAGCGAAGTCTTCTTGGGAGGTTGGTCGACTTTATTCGACGGTTTAGACGGTAATTTCAAAATATGTTTGACTTGAGAAAACTTGCGTTACTTGATGTTCCCGGTGAGAGGGCGCGAATCCGTTGGATCAGGCACGATGACCCGGAGGAGATGCGTCGCTTGGTGTCGATTGACCTGGATGAAAACGTCAGGCGGTATGTCCTGGAAACGACGGGAGATGAGGAAGATTTGCTGGAGTTTGCCAAAGGGATAAGAAAGTGCGTCGGTGTGGCTATTGCTGGGAGAGTGGAGCATGTTGGTGAGGACGAGACTGACCGACTTCAGGGGTGGATCGCGGTTTATTCTGACCATCCGGCCCGCCTCAAGCGGGCGGGGGTGGCGGGATTATTTGCCTATGATCCAGATTGCATTTATCTTGAGCTGGGGTTTGCTCGGTACCCGCTGGCAAAACAGGGACAGATGGGAAGTGCACTGCGCTGCCTGGTAGCCTCATTGAGGGAATATTTTGGAAAAATAAAGTTGAAAGTGTGTTTGACCGGATATGTTCATCCCAACAACGAGGGGTCAAAACGGGTTTTGGCGGCTGCCGGCTTCAAGCACATCGGAGAGATGCCCTACACCCTAAAGGATAAACATCACGACTGTGTTTATTTACTCGATTTTGTCGACAAATAGGGTGGTACCGGAGTATTGGCCGGTGACGGTGACGGTCTTACCAACGTAATCGGCTAAATTGACCCGGCGGCTGTCCAGCTCGACCGGAGGTTTGCCCGTGATGGTGAGTGAGTAGAGGCTTCCGGCTTGGATGATGGTTCCGGTAAGGTTGACGTCGGGTGTTTCGGTTTGAGTTTGGACTGGAGTGGGGGTTGAGGCGGAACAGCCGCCGAAGATGAGGGAGGTGGCCAGAAGAGTGGCAACGAGGGCGGATTTTCGATTGATCATAAATAAAAGATAGCGTATTTTTTGTAGTGACGCCACCATGTCATTCCACTCGAGCTCAAGTTGAAGTAAAATAGAAGTCTAGGCCGGGATAGTTCAGTGGCAGAACGGGGCCTTGGTAAGACTCAGACTCGAGTCCGATTCTCGATCCCGGCTCCATTGATTTGGAGCAACGTTATGTTTCGTGTGCTGGGGGCAGGATTCGAACCTGCGTAGCCGTGAGGCGTCAGATTTACAGTCTGATGCGATTTCCACTCCGCCACCCCAGCATGATTTCATTCGATATTATATCAATTTCCGACTTGATTTGGGCCAACAAACGAGAATCGCTGTAGCGGATATGGACTAGTCCATAGGGCATTTTTTGCGATTTGATCACATCGAAGTCTCGCCGAACGTATGGTTTTGTGAACTGATTTGTGGGAACTTCAAGAAGTTCTGACCAGAATCTAACAAGGTCACCTATGTCCTGATTCGCGTGACAGTAGAGCTGAATTCGCAGTTTTTCCTCTGTAATTTGGTATATCATTCTGAGAAGACTGATAAATATTTTGTTCATATCTGGGTTTGAGTTTGCAAAATCTACTCGGTTACCTCCTTTTGCGCCTTCGGCCCAGTAAAGCATCAGTGCCGCCAGGTGAAGTGATTTTTCAGATGACGTAAGGTTTTCTTTTTTGAATTCCCGTGATGATATACGGGACGTCGGGTGCTCTGTCTGCCCCCGGCACAAAAAGTTATGGATTGAGATCGAGGGCGCGATTGATCAGGTCGCTGATTTCGACCGCCAGGTTATAGTCTTCTTGGAGCCTGGTCCGGGTATCATTGCTGAAAGACCGGCCGGTTTGGAGTTGGAAATTGTAGTTTGACTCAATGGCGCCGATGGAACAGCCATCACCCAGAGTGATTTTGACATTCGGACCCAAGATGATCAGGGTTTCTAAGCTCAGTCTGTCGCCGGCAAAGATAGTAGTGTCGGCGCCAACGATCAGGCGGCCGAGGGTGCAATTTTTCCCGAGAGAGAGGTGGCCGCTGTCGGGAAGAACAGTCTTGCCTTCGATGTGGGCGTTCCAGTCCAAGACGATTTCTTTGGCGGTCAGGCCGCCCTCCGCGTCTTCACA
>JBBTWQ010000071.1:3227-5146 GCA_038062695.1 Patescibacteria group bacterium
TGGTTTTTGTAGAGGACCTTTTTGGTGGCGGCGTCGATCTGGATGACAAAGGGTTTACTGCCATTTGCCGGCTTGTAGCTGATCTGCCAGAGGCTGGTACCGGCTTTGATGTACTGGCCACTGGCGGGGGTGAAGGCACAACTAAAATTGGGCGGGCAGGCTGTTGCGGCGATCGTCAGTGCTTCAGGGAGGTCAATACCGAGGCCGCCGCTTTCGGCCAGTTGGTTAAGCGAGGGAATAGTATTGTCCGGGGTGACGTAGACTTGTTGGTCGACCAGGGCGAGGTCCTTGCCCGGTTCAGAGAGGATATAGAGATAGCGTTTGTCGGTCTCGGTTTGGCGAAACCAGTATTTGGTGATAGCGGTGGCCGGGTTTTCGACACCGGTGATGGTGACCATCAGTAATTGGGCGGTAGGATATTTGGTGGTAACAGTAGCAATGACACTAGTTATTGTTCCAAAGGCGGAACCGCTTACCGGAGCTGGAGTAGGGGTGATGGTTAGGGTGGCAGAAATAGTGCCGGTAGGCGAGAGCTCAAGGGTGGGCGTTGGGGTAGGCGTGGCCTGATTTTCTTGGATGCGCTGTTGCTCGAGCGTCCTTTCGATTTCGTTGATTTGTTGGCTGAGAACGCTGTTTTGTCGGTAGAAGAAATAAGCGGCGGCAATGGCGGCCACGGAAATGAGGAGCAGGAGGGTGGTGACGATGGGGAAGGGGCGGTTGGGAGCGATAACGGCCGGAGCAGGAGAGGGAGGAGTGGGGGGGGCTGATAAGTCAGGAGCGACCTCATCAGTTAGCGGAACTGGAAACGGACTACCGGAATCATTGGGCATTGATCAAGTATCGCAAGTTTCGTTGGGAGATGTCAAGCGAGTTTAAAGTTGAGACCTAGCGATAGATTTCCCGGCGGTGGCCGACTTTGAGAACTACTAAAATATCATCTTCGAGGTCAAAGATCACTCGGTAGTCGCCAATGCGGTAACGGTATGATCCAATTTCGTTGTTTGTAAGGCGTTCAGCAAAGGCAAGTGTGGCGTCTGTGGCCACAAAAAACTCAAGTTTTTCCAGAATGCGTTTTTTGACTTCCGGAGAAAATTTCTTGAGATCTTTGAGGGCGTGTGCGTCGAATGCGTAGCGCATGAGATTTTAGAGCCCGAGATGTTTTTTGACTTCTTCGAGTGTGTAGCGAGTTTTAGATTTGCGGGCGACGGCAATTTGGCGCAGATAGTTGGGGGAGGAGAGAGCCTCAAAATCTTCGGTCAAGCTTTCCCAGGTAGAGTTGGGTATGAGGACACCCAAGGGCTCATCGTTTTTGAGGACGCGATAGAAGGTGCCAGATTTGGCCGCTTTATAAAACAGCTTGGTTAGACCAGCCTGGGCCCGCTGGACGTTAGTGAAACGTTCGTCATTGATCAGTTGTTGTATCATGACAGAATCATATAATGATTCTGTCATGATGTCAAGCGAGTTTGAAATAGAGGTTATCTTTGATGGAGATGGTTTTGATATTGGAAAAGCCAGCTTGTTTCGCCAGTTCGGTCAGTTCTTCGTCTGTGAAGGCATAGAAGAAACGCTTGGGGCCGCCCCCGCCTGCATCAGCTATGCTGGAAGCATTGCGGGCAGGGTGGAAGGGAATTGAGAGGCATTTTCCGCGGCGGTAGCGGTCGAATTTGGGTCGGTTGAGGTTCCAGACGGAAATGAGGGCACTGCCTCCTGGTTGGAGATGGTTTTTGATTTGAGAGAGCAGGGCGAGATGGTCGGCGCGGCGGGGAAGATGGTGGAAGACAGCCAGGGCGGCGATGAAGTCGTATTGGCCAAGTTGGCGCCAGGCGGCCTGATCGGAAATATCAGCGAGAACAAACTTCGCTACAGGGTGTAACCCTGTAGCCTCTTTGATCATGACCGGGCTGATGTCGATGCCG
>JBBTWQ010000072.1:0-1078 GCA_038062695.1 Patescibacteria group bacterium
GGGCCTTTTTTATCCAAAATTAAACAAAAGATTTTCTTTTGTATTTTGTCATTCCACACTTGCTTGCCCTTCCAAAGTCCCGCCTTAGCGGGACGAAGGAGGGATGCGGAATCCAGATTCTTTTTTCTGTATCAAAACCTGGATTCCCGTTTTCACGGGAATGACAGAAATAAAGTCAGTATTGACTGCATGTACATAGTTAGATTAATATATAATCAATCAAATGTGCATGGCGGTTTGTACAGATCCAACGAAGCGATCTGATGCCGAGCGCGTTTGGAAACCGTTCAATGCCGAAGATGAACCTCGAAAGGAGGGAATGCCCTTGGTTGTGCTCAAGTCTTCTAAGAAGAGCTGACCGGACTCGGGTCCGCATCGAAATCGAAGAAGATATGTTCAACAATCAAGAGGAGGATGGCAGTTGTACAAATTCAATCCCAACTGCCTCGCCAAGCTGACCGCTCCCGTAAAAAGGTGAGCGAAGTACCATTTCGGCGAAAGCCGAAACCCTCGGACTCGGCCTAGAGCTGAGCCGACCCATAGGTTGCCCCGCGCGCGCCATCGTGTCGCCGGGGCATTTATTTTGCACGCGAATAGCGCTCGCTCCCCCGACCAATGCGTCGGAGTCGCGAAACGCGAATGCGCCCACGCGAATATATAACAACAAAGGGTAACCCTTAAGAATTTCCCCAAGGGTTACCCTTTGTAATTTGCCGATAGAATTTAGTGCGGGGTTGAATTGAATACCCTTCGACTTCAGACATATCATAAACCCCACACTAAGTTCTATCGGCAGATTGCTCATCTATGTTTTTGAGCTAACTCGCCTCCGGCTCTGTTTTAATCTAAGCCGTATAATTACAAAACTTAGTGAGGGGTTATTGTTTGGCATCTCCGACGTAACGTCGGAGGCCAAGCCAATAAAAAACCGCCTCGACCGAAGTCGAGGCGAGTTGGGGTGGAGTTGGTCAGGCCGTGGCGATCAGCTGACGGAGAACGTCCGAGACAACTTCTCCGCGCCTGCCGTAGATGCCGGCGGCATGGAGACGCTGAGTCTCTTCCGTCGCCGTGCGGTCTA
>JBBTWQ010000073.1:0-2226 GCA_038062695.1 Patescibacteria group bacterium
GTTTTCGACCACCGATTCCCGAGGTAGAGGAGACTTTGGCAGAGACAATAGCCAGGATTGAGGCTGAAGAATACGAGTTTGTGCTCCGAAAGAAAAACTAGGGATATGAAAAACCCCCGGTTGATCGGGGGTTTTTGGCTAGCGGGCCGGTTATCGACTGGTTTGCAAGGCCACCATTTTGGCGTACAAACCGTTATTAATAACCAGTTCCTGATGGGTGCCTTCCTCAACCTTTCGACCATCATTCATGACCACAATCTTGTCCGCATTCTTGATGGTGGACAAGCGGTGGGCGATGATGATGGCAGTTTTGCCGGTGAGGATTTGCCTCATGTTGGTTTGAATCTCGTCCTCGGTAATCGAGTCAACGGCACTAGTCGCCTCGTCGAGGATAAGGATCGGGCGGTCGGCCAGAATGGCCCGGGCGAGGGCGACCCGTTGTTTCTGCCCACCGGAAAGCCGAACTCCCCGTTCGCCGACGAGCGTTTGGTAGCCTTTCTCCAAAGTCGTGATGAAGTCATGGATACCGGCCAGGCGAGCGGCTTGCTCCACTTCTTCCCGACTGGCATCCGGACGGGGAAAGGCGATGTTGTAGCGGACGTTTTCGTCCCAGATATAGACATCGTCACCCTGGGGGACATAAGAGAAAAGCCGGCGAAGTTTTTCACCGTTCCAACGGTCGATCAGTAGACCTCCAACTTCAATCGAACCATTTTGGAAGGGAATCTGTTTGGTGACCACCTTTCTGACGGTCGTCTTGCCCGCGCCGGAGGGACCAACCAGGGCGACAATTTGGCCTGGTTCGATGTTCAGGGTAAGGTCGTGGAGCGCACCGCCGTTCTTGTCATAGTCGCCGCTATAGGCAAAACAGACCTTGTCGAGCTTGATCCCCACGGAGCCAGTGATCTGAACCGATTCGCGACCGGCATCAACGGGTTCGAGCTCAAGAAGCAGGTCAAGCAAGCGGTTGACGCTTTCGCCGTTTCGAAAAACCTGGTCGGCTAAACGAGCGAAACGCCAAAAGCTGTTAAAAAGCTTTTCCGTCAAAACAGAAACGAAGATCAGATTAGCCACATCGAGTTGACCGGTGTACAGTTGGTAAACCCAAACCCCGTAGACGACCAGCCGGAGAGTGGTAAGGATCCTGATGCGGGATCGGTTGTATTTGAAGACGCCCAGGTGATGTTCGCTAAACGCCTCCCCGATGATCTCGTCGTGGAGTTTCTGCTGATCTTCTTGGAGCCGATCTTGCTGCCCAAACATAGTCACTGTCTCATGACCCTGAACCGCTTGAGCAGTGAGACTCCATTCCTTTTCGTACAGGTCATGCCGTTTTTTTCTGATCGGTTGTTTTTCTTTTTCACCTTTGAGGGTGAGGCCGATGAACAGTCCATAGGCCAGGAGGGAAAGGACGGCTGTCCAGGGAGAGAAGTAAAAGAGGGGAATCAGGGAGAGAAAGGTCTGGATCGTCGTGGGCATAAACTCCCAACTCAACTGGTCGACGATCTCCAGGGCCTTCCAAACTCCATCACTCACCTGACCGACCAGGCTACCGGAATTGTGGCGTTGATGCCAAGTGATCGGCATCGCCAGAAACTTCTTGAGGGCCGAAACTTTCAGGAATTTGTAGATGGGGTGGCTTTGTTTGGCGATGATATGCCAATCCCAGGCATTATCCAGCCTCATGAAACCCTCATTGTAGGCTGACAGACAAAGGGCGACGAAGACCCAGATCAGAAACTGAACGTTTAGTTCAAACAGCCTGACAATGAGACTGACGAGGTAGCTACCCAAAATCTGGCCGCTTTCGTAGAGGACGGCCATTAGAATGAGGCTGGCGAAGACCTTGTAGAAAGGTTGCAAAAGAGTAAAAAGTTTGCGAAACATGAGTTTCTCCTTGTTAATGTGCCCCGACGTTTTGTCGGGGCGCTTGCTCACAAGGAGAGAACTGTCACTTCAATTTGTGCCCAAAGACCCCGGCAAACAAGTTACCGGCAGGCTTTATCCCGCTTAGCGGGATGGCTTTTTTGGTTACGAACATTTTCATTTCCATATTGGGTCCCGCCAAGCGGGACGAGAGCTAAAATACCACACTATTATGGGTTATGTCAAGAGACCCGTAAGGTGACATGACATTCGTTACACTTTCCTGTCATCCCGAGCGTCAGTCCCTGTCATCCCGAGCGTCAGTCGAGGGATCCCTTTCTTTCAGTTGGAAAGATCCCG
>JBBTWQ010000074.1:0-3819 GCA_038062695.1 Patescibacteria group bacterium
GATGCTTTTGAGAGCTTGCCGGGGATTGGGCCGAAGTCGGCGGCGCGGATGGCCTACTATCTGCTCAACGTCCCTCAGGAGCGCTTGGAGAAATTTGCCGCTAGTTTAGCCAGATTGCGGCCGGATACCAAGGTTTGCCGGGTCTGTTTTAATATCGGGGAGGCGGAAACCTGTCCGATTTGTGAGGACGAACGGCGGGATCGGTCAACCGTTTGCGTGGTGGAACAACCCCTGGACCTGCTCGCCTTCGAGAAAGCTGATGGTTATGAAGGGGTCTATCATGTTTTGGGGGGAGCGATCAACCCCTTGGCGAACATCGGCCCGGACGAGATCCGCATCGGCGAGCTTTTGGAGCGGGTAAAAAGCGGGGTGGTAAAGGAATTGATTTTGGCGACTAATTCGTCGATGGAGGGAGAGGCGACGGCGATGTATATCAACCACAAGGTTTCTGAGTTGAAAAAGGCGAAGGGTTTGGACATCAAAGTGACCCGGATCGGGCGGGGTTTACCGACGGGGGGAGAGGTAGAGTACGCCGACGGGATGACGTTGTCGCGGGCGCTTGAAGGCAGGCGCGAGATGTGACGAAAAGTGTATGATGAGGACATATGTCATACACCAAAGACGAGCTATCACAGAGGCGAATCAGATTGACTCTTTAATATGGAATATGGCGGATTTTGGCGGGGGCATTCCAGGACAAGTAGCGAGCGAACTGGCGGGAATCGTCAAAGATAGCGCTAGAGCGGTGGTTGGTGCTGGAGTAGATATTGCCAAAGGAACGGTGGAGAAAATAGTGACCGCCGGCATGCCGCAGACACCGACCCAAGCGGCGGGAGAAGGTCAGGCGATGGAGCAGGGCCAAGCCCAGGCCGATCCGCAGGCGGCGCTAAAACAACAAAAGGACGCGGCGGCAAAGCGGAGGTTATCTGAGGTGCGGGGGGAACTCCAGGCGTATTTTGAGGAGCAAAAAAAGAAAAAAGAACAGGAGGAACAGGTGGCCGAAGAACAAAAGAAGACGGAGGAGATCCAGATAAAGAGCTCGAAAAAGAAACAGGAAGAGAAACAGATTTTGGGGCGGTTGAGCCGGCAGTACGGGGGAACCGGTGAGGTGGGCAAGAGCGGCTATTAAAGAAGATGGGTATAATTGGGGGGAATGAGAATTTTTAATTCATTAACGCGCCGGGTTGAGGAATTTAAGCCACAAAACCCACCGCGGGTGGCGCTGTATACCTGCGGCCCGACGGTCTATGACTATCCGACCATCGGTAACTGGCGGACTTACACTTTGTCCGATTTACTTTTTCGGACCCTGACGTATTTGGGTTACCAAGTTGATTATGTGATGAACCTGACTGATGTCGGACATCTGACCAGTGACGCGGACAGCGGGGAAGACAAACTGGAAAAAGGGGCCCGGCGGGAGGGCAAGACGGCTTGGGAAGTGGCCAAATTTTATAGCGACGACTTTAGCGACAGCTTTTCGAAGCTGAACTTAATGAAACCAAAGTTATTTAGCAAAGCCACCGATCACATCAAGGAGCAGATCGAGCTCGTCGGGAAGATCGAGAAGGCTGGTTTTGCCTACCGGATTGATGACGGCCTGGACTTCGATGTGACCGCCTATGAGAAGGCGGGCAATACCTATGGTGAGCTGTCGAATTTGGAGGAAATAAAAGCGGGGGCGAGGGTCGAGGTGAATCCCCAAAAAAAAGACCCCCGCGATTTTGCCCTGTGGAAGTTTAGTCCGGCCGGAGTCAAACGGGACATGGAGTGGGACAGTCCCTGGGGGGTTGGTTTTCCCGGCTGGCACATTGAATGTTCGGCGATGAGCATGAAGTATTTGGGAGAACAGTTGGATGTTCACGTCGGTGGTGAAGACCTCAAGAGCATTCATCATCCGAATGAAATTGCTCAGTCCGAGGCAGCGACTGGCAAGAAGCCGTTTTCGAGATATTGGGTGCATGGGGCATTTTTGACCATCGATGGGGGCAGGATGGGTAAAAGTTTGGGTAATGCTTATAACCTGGACGATATTGTTAAGCGCGGTTTTGATCCCCTGACTTTGCGTTACTTTTTCCTGACTGGGCATTACCGCAAACAAATCAATTTCACCTGGGAAGCGTTGGCGGGGGCGCAGACGGCCCTGGATAAACTGCGCCATTTGGTGGTGAATTGGGGAGAACCGCTGATTGGGTGCGCCGAGTATGAGGGAAAGTTTAAGGCCGCCATCGAGAACGACTTGAATTTGCCTGAAGCTCTAGCGATCGTTTGGGAAATGGCCAAGTCCGATTATCCGGGTCGGGCCAAGAAGGCCAGTTTGTTGAAATTTGATGAGGTTTTGGGACTGGGGTTAGCAGAAGCCAGAGATCAGAAGTCAGAAGTCGGTGAGGAGGCAAAGAAACTATTGGAGAAGAGAGAGGAACTTCGAAAAGCCCGAAAATTTGAAGAGTCCGACGCGATTCGTGACGAACTGGCGAAGATGGGATATAAGGTGATGGATACCGATCGTGGTGCTAAACTGGTAAGAGAGTGAAGCATAAGCAAGCCGAGTTTCTGATCGTTTCCCTGGCGCTGTTTTTTAGCGTCTTCATTTTTGGTCTTTCCCGGCAGAAGGTGAGCGCTTCGACCGACTGTGATTTGGATTGTTTAGCGGATAAGATAGCGGCCTTGACGCGGCGGGTGGCGGCCTTGGAGAAGGCGGTGGGAATTGGCGGGGCCGGGGCTAAGAAAACGACGGCGGCGGCGAAGCGGGCGACCACCTCGTTTCTGGCGATTTCGGGTGGGAGCGGTGTCGGGGGGGATTGGACAAAAGTCGAAGGCACGGACTATTGGTTTGATCAGAACCTTTATGGAAACGTAACGACGGTAACCTGGGAGGGCTGGGTGGACAATGGCCAGAGCCAGGTGCGGCTGTATGACGCGACTAATAACCGGGGGGTGGATGGGAGCGAGGTTAATGTCAATTCGTCGGGAAAGGCAAGTTTTTACAGCCAGCCGCTGGCCATCTGGCGGGGACAAAACAAGTACTACGTTCAAATCAAAAACATTAATTTAGTGACGGTGACCATTTCTTCGCCTCGCTTGCGGATCATTAGTAAATGAGTCATAGCCGCAGTCGCTTGACAATACCAATAGTATTATGGTATGAATAGTATTATGATCAACAAAAAGGCCATTGTCACAAATTTACGCGTGCCCAGTGAAGACTGGAACCAATTGAAGGCGATCGCGGCTGAACGGGGAATGAGCGCCAACGAATATATTAATTTTTTAATGAGAAACGTAATTAGCCCACATTTGGGGGTGAAAAAGGGATCGGAGAACGTCTGGGATATACCCAAATTGGCTAAGAAAGCAAAAAAGAGGGGTGGGTTGTCTGCCGATGACAAGATAATTTATGAATAAAACGAAGGGGGCGGGCAGGGTGTTTATTGATACAAGCGGATTTAAGGCCTTAGTAGATCCTGATGATGAATTTCATGCCCAGGCGGTTAGGATCTGGGGTGATTTGGCAGGAAAAGGAATTGCTTTAGTGACGAGTAATTATATTTTGGATGAATGCTATACCCTGATTCGAGTGAGATGTGGAGTTGGAGTAGTAAAAGAGTTTCGCGAGTTACTGGCAAACAGTGGCGAAGAGATCAAGGTGATGAGGATATCGCTCCCTGATGAGTTGATGGCCTGGAGATGGTTTGAGAATGATTGGAGTAGATTGTCTTTCACTGATTGCGTATCCTTTGCGCTGATGGAGCGACTCGGCTTAACCAAGTTTTTTGGCTTCGATGAACATTTCGAAAGGGCGGGTTTTGGAAAAATCAA
>JBBTWQ010000075.1:0-4104 GCA_038062695.1 Patescibacteria group bacterium
ATCATCCCCAATATCGTCAATCACCCCGAAGACGTCGTCATCACCGAGGAATCGGCAGATGGTGTTGAAAATCTCTCCATCAAGGTCAACCCCGAAGATATGGGCCGTGTCATCGGCAAATCGGGCAAGGTCATCAAGGCCATTCGCCAAATCGGCCGGATCATCGCCATCAAAAAAGGCCTCCGCGTCAACATCGACGTTGTCGATGAAAAAATCCAGAACACCCCCGCAGAGACCCCGGTCGAATAGCTAGAGCCCAAAGAGATTTTCTTTTCCGAAAGTTGTCGTCACGCCCTCCGACGGTGTTACCCTTCCCAAACGTTGAAAAGCCGTTAGTGCCGTAATCGTGGAAAATTCGTCGGGGGTCAAAAAATTAGTCAGCAAAAATCCGACCGGTGGCGGCGGTAATGGCTTGTGATAATAGGTCAGGGTCAAATTCAGCCTCGATTCACTCACCCCGCTGGTAAAAATTTTGCCCACCTCGGACAGCGCCAGTTCCGAAACCGAGGCCACCGGTAAATAGCTATCGAGACTGTCGACAAAACCAATCAGGTTGACCGGGGCACCGGATATTTCCAACCTCACCTGATGAGTAGTCAAGTTGCCTTTAGTCACCTCCCCCTTACCAACCTCGCCCCCGCCCAAGCTGTAGCTGACAACATTTACTTTGTTTTCCAAGGCCAGTTGGCGCAGCGCCAGCAGGATATAGCCGGGATCAAACCGGGTCGGAATAGCCAGATAGACACTCTCCTTGGTATTGATCGAGACATCGTCCCGAAAATCATCCAACACCGCCAAGGCCCGGTTCAGACTGTTAACATTTTTTTCTAAATCGGAGATCTTTTTTTGGGCCGCCGCCAAGTCCGTGAAGCGCGGCAGAACAAAAATGAGAAACATAGCCAGCAAAAAAATCGCCGTCAAGGCCGCCAGCACCGACTGCTTGATCAGCTCGGCGTCAAGGCCGACCGGCAGAACAAATCCAAATAGCTTTTGAGAGGACAACTCCGCCTTAGCCGCCATGTTTTATTTTAAGTTCTAATGTCACCTGGTACGAGCCGGTCAAGCCCCGGGTCAGTGTTTTTTCCGCAATGGCACTAAACAAAAAATTAGGCAGGCTCTTGGCGTTTTTTATGTTGCCGACCAAAACATCATAGTCATTCAGGTTCGACAGCCGCACCCCGGCCACGATCACCCCGGGAGCACCAAAATCCACCGAGGAAAGAATCGCCGCCGGAGGTAAAAGCGCGTAAATCCCGTTCAAAAATTCCTTATACCCAAACCTCTTGGCCGTCAGATCATTCACGGCGAAAGCAATCTCCTTCACCGCCGTATACGCGGCCACTTCACGCACCCGGCCATTGTACACCTGTTGCAAGTCCCGGGCCGTCTGCGTCAGACTGTTCTGCCGAAACCCCAGATAAACAAAATAGCTCGTCATATAGAGGATCGCCGCCGTAAACAAACCGATACTGCCGAAAGTTACCAGCAGATTAATCCGCCTCATCAGGGCCACTCGGCGATACTTGAGGGCGTCTTGACGGATAATATTTATTTTCATTTCTTTTTTGCCTAGTCTTCTTCGCTGGCTAACCCCACCGCCACCGCATAAATCGGCCCGAAACCGGTCATATTTTCGGCCACCTTCAAGCCGTCAAAAGCATTACCGATCACTACCTCCAGACCGGTTTGCTCGGTCACTTCGGCCACCAGCCCCTTAAGGTAAGCGCCGCCGCCGGTCAAGATAATCCGATCGACTTTCCTTTCCGGGTAGCTGGCCAAATAACTATTTAAGACCTTTTTAACGTCACCAATCAAGCCGGCCAGGACCGGCGTGACAGCCGCAAACAGCTTGCCCTCAAACTGCTTTTTGTCCAAGCCATAGTTCCGCTTGTATTCCTCGGCCTGATTAATCGGCAGCTTAAAGGTGTCGGCGATGATCCTGGTAAAAGCCATCCCTCCCAGGGAAGACAGGTAGTTGCTGTAAATCTGGGCCGTGTCGGCGATGACGAATTTGGTATTGGCAAAGCCCAAGTCGGCAATCAAGCTCACGCCGGGGAGCTTCCTGGCCGTCACCAGGCTTCTGGTTACCGAAACAATCTCGTTTTCAACCCGGGCCACCTCCAGTCCCAGGCTATCCATAAAATTGACATAGGCGTTGCTCGTTTTGCTGGGAACCGCCACCACCAAAACCCGCATCTTTTCGGTTGCCAACGCCCCTTTCGGTTTGTAGAGGACCACCCAGGAGAGCTCCAACTTGTCTATCGGATAGGGGATAGCCTGCTCCGCTTCAAACTTGATGGCCGTCGCCAATTCCGGCGAAGACATCACCGGAAAAAGCATCACCCGGGTAAAGACTAACGACTCCGGTATCGCCACGACACACCGTTTTGTCTTGATCTTGTTTGCCGCGAGCATATTTTTGACCGTCTCGGTCAGGGAAGCCTGCTCGACCGGCACCAGATCGACGCCCACCTTACCAACCGGATTGGCGGCGATCGCGCTGATCGCCACCGTCTTGCCCGAGAGCTGGACCAGCTTGACCGAACTGCTACCGATGTCTAATCCAAAAAAGGCAGGCATAACTTCATTCTAGCATCATGTAGTGAGTTGATCTGCCTTTGCCCCTGCGCTCAATCAGTCCTAAATCTATCAGTTTCTTAAAGTCGATGGTGCGTGTTGCCTTGGCCCGATCAGTCAGACCGGCATAATTCTTGTCTGTAATAAAGCCATTTTGCTTTATGTATTCAAGCAACTTCAAGTGATGGGCTTCCAGCCTAGTCTCCAGCGTCTTACCCAATTCCGGCAGCAATTTTTGCACTCGTAACAATTCGTCAATTAAACCACCCGTAAAGTACTCAAGCCAGAGAGTGAAGTCTATCGAGCTTTCCAGTTCGTTATAATCTCCATACTCTCCAACGGTTTGAAAATACTTGGTGACATCTTGGTTATAATAGTTCTCAAAACTAAAGAGATTAAACGTCTTGAGTCCCATTTTGGCGAGCAATACTTTTGTGGCTAGGCGGGTGGTTCTGCCGTTGCCATCC
The DNA here is from genome assembly GCA_038062695.1 of Patescibacteria group bacterium. Lineage (GTDB taxonomy): Bacteria > Patescibacteriota > Microgenomatia > UBA1400 > MFAQ01 > 2-01-FULL-50-23. Next base: position 3,045 of record JBBTWQ010000075.1, read on the forward strand.
ATAAAGGGATGAATTATGACCATTTGTTTATGAAATATGCCCGCCAGGATTAGGGGGTCAATCTTCTTGCTATTTTCGTTGATAAAGATAATTAAGGCGGTAATAAGATCTTGGACTCTTTCCACATCGGGGGGAAGATAGACAACCTTGCCCGTCCTTGGATCATTCACCACCACAGAGCTTTGTCGTAATTTCCCGGACTGATGGCTCGGGAGTAATCCGTTAATGACTTGTTTGTGAATATCAAGGATGAGCGCTAGTGATAACTCGAGTTTGCCAGATTGGAGTAGTTCGTTCAAATTCTCCAAAGCCTGGTTGTAGTTGAGTACTTCTTTTTCACTATCACGGATATTGGCTGGTCTTGCCCTTAATACTTTTTTGACTTCAGTTAGTGGCAGTGGATTTCCCTCGATACTGGTTGATGCGTAGGTTGAAACTTCCCGAGCCGTCTTTTCAAATTCCACCAGCACCACTTTAGGAAATCTGCGATCATTTAAATCTCTTACGAGATTGTTAATCTGGGTGATATTAGCCAAAAGCCGATCAGTAATTGAGTACCTGGGCGTAAACATATCTAGTCAAATAATAGGCGATTATTAGTCGATTGTCAAGTGCCGGCTTTATTACTGGCTCAAACTGCTATTAGTATATAAAACATTGTCAAAAACTGCCGGTATCCGCTCGGAAAAGCGCGTTAAAGAAACGTTGGTGACGATATTGTTTTCCGCCGTCCCGGTCGAATTCACCGTCACGACCTGTCCGTCCGCCAGCGTCCCGCCTACCGGTTCAACCCCGATCAAACTGGTGGCATACAGCACCAAAATCCGCAAAAGCGTCGGCGCCGGATCGGCCGAAAGATTAATTGGAATGGTCAGCTGGTTCTGGAACGAAACTCCCTGGAAGGTGTAAGACCCGCTGGTTACCTGGGTGAAGTTGTTGCTCGCCACCCGCGTCGCGTCGGCGTCGCCGCTATATCTGTCAACCGTGTAGTTGCCGCTGACCGTGTTGGCGTTAAGCAGGCTGGCGAATATCGCCGCCGTGTTATTCCAATAGACATTAA
>JBBTWQ010000076.1:0-3835 GCA_038062695.1 Patescibacteria group bacterium
GGCCACGTTGCTTCCCAGCTTTTCCCCGGCGTCTCTTTGCTTGACCTTCTTCGCTTTGGTCTAGTCAGCGGTCCCAAGAGTTTCCAGTTCTGGGGCTTTTGGGCCCTGGCCCTCATCACCCCCCTCTTTCTCACCAGTAACGACTTTGCTACCCGCCCTCTCAAAAGAAACTGGTTCCGGCTTCACAAACTCATCCACCCGCTCTATATTTTTGCCCTGATCCATTACGGCCTTCGAGGCGGGTATTTCAAGTTAATTCTGGTCGTCTTTGTTCTTTTTGTTCTCTATCTCTCCCGCTTTCTAGTCGCTAGGGGCGTGCAAGTTCTTCGCTTCCTCGCCTGTGATATAATTCGAGTGAATCAGGGCGGTCGTGACCGCCTTTTTCATTAATAAATTAAGTAAAAACATGAATAATACCCAAAATCTAATTGCCCGGACCGAATTCGCCGCCGCCCTCAATCAAATCGCCAGCGAAAGAAATATTCCCGTCGACGTTATCCTCGACGCCGTCAAAGCCGCCCTGGTTGCCTCCTTCAATAAAGATTTCGAAGGCGAGGCCAAGAAAATCGAGGAAAATGGGGAAATGATTTCCGTCGACCTTGATCCCGAAAGTGGTGAATTCAAGCTCAAAGCCGGCAAGGCTGACGCTCCCGCCAAGGATTTCGTCGATATTACCCCCCCCGGTTTTGGCCGCATCGCCGCCCAAACTGCCAAACAGGTCATTCTTCAAACCGTCCGCGAGGCCGAAAAAGCCGCCACCATCGCTGAATTCAAAGACCGCCTCGGTGAAATCGTTACCGGTATGGTCCAAAGAATGGATGGCAAAAACGTCATTGTCGATATCGGTCGCGGCCAGGCTGTCATGCCCCCCGAGGAACAGGTCCGAAACGAATATTACCGCCTCAACTCGCGCCTCTCTGTTCTCCTGGCGGACATTCGCGATTCCTTCAAGGGCCAGCAAATCATCGTTAGCCGTTCCGATCCCCGTCTTGTCGCCGCCCTCTTTGCCCGCGAAGTCCCGGAAGTCGGCGCCGGTAGTGTTGTCGCCAAAGGCATTGCCCGCGAAGCCGGCAATCGAACCAAGATTACTGTTGCCAGTAACCAGGAGGGAGTCGACCCCGTCGGTTCCTGCGTTGGCCAAAAAGGCGTTCGTGTTCAGGCTGTCATCAACGAACTCAACGGTGAAAAAATCGACATCATCCAATACAGCGAAGACAAGGACAAGCTCCTCAAAGCCGCCCTCGCCCCCGCCGATGTCACCAAGATGGAATTCAACCGGGATCAGTCCGAGGTTACGGTCACTGTTCCCGATGATCAGTTATCCCTAGCCATCGGTCGTGGCGGCACCAACGTCAAACTAGCCGCTAAACTGGTTGGGGTCAGGATCAAGGTTATTTCTGACCAGGTTGATCCGGGCATCGTCGTCACCGGTAATGAGGAATACGAAATCGACCAGCTCGGTTTGGACGAAAAGGTCAGAAATATTCTGGTCGAGAATAGCTTCACTCGGATCGAGGACCTGACCCACAATCTCGACAAAATCGAGAAACTGGACGGTCTGGACAGCGCTTCTTTTGAAACCATCAAAACCAAACTTTCCGCTTACCTGCCCTCCGGCCAAACCGTGACCCCCGTCACCGCTCCCGAGACAAAGGTGGAAGAAGCACTGCCGTTAACAAAATAAGATGAAAACATATGGCCAATCCAGGCAGACCTCCAGTCATCACCGTTCTGGGCCACGTCGATCACGGTAAAACTTCACTTCTTGACCGGATTAGAAAGGCCAATGTCGCCGCCAAAGAAGCGGGGGGCATTACCCAAGCCATCGGTGCCTATCAAATCGATCACCAGGGTCAAAAACTGACCTTCATTGACACCCCCGGCCATGCCGCCTTCTCGGCCATGCGCGCTCGGGGCGGCAAGGTCGCCGACGTCGCCATTCTCGTCGTCGCCGCTGACGACGGTGTCATGCCCCAAACCAAAGAATCAATCGAGCACATCAAGGCCGCCGGCATTCCCTATGTTGTCGCCGTCAACAAAGTTGACCTGCCCCAGGCCAACGTCATGAAGGTCAAGTCTGATCTTGCCGAAGTCGGTGAGTACGTCGAAGGCTATGGCGGCAACGTTCCATTGGTCGAAATTTCGGCTAAAACGGGGACAGGCATCGATCAATTGCTGGAAAACGTTCTTCTCCTGGCCGAATTGGAAGAGCTCAAAGATACCAGCGGCGAGCCCTTGACTGCCGTGGTCATCGAAAGCCAACTTCACCCTCACAAAGGCCCGTTCGCTACTCTTCTCGTCAAAACCGGGAAACTCACTCTCAAAGATGATCTCTTTTCCGGTCCAACCAAAATTGGTAAGGTTAAATCTCTGGTTTCTGCCTCGGGGGAGAACCTGAGTCTCGCTACTCCGGCTACCCCGGTCCAGGTCCTCGGTTTTGGATCCGTGCCTTCTATCGGTGACTTGATCACCACCCGTCCTGGTGCAGACGCCGTCTTGGCCCCCGCTGTCCTCGGAAAAACTACCAGTGTTACCGCCGAAGTCAAACAGGCTAATGTCATTGTCAAAGCCGACGTCACCGGCTCTCTCGAGGCCATCCTTAGTTCTCTCCCCGAAAACGTCACCGTCGTCTCCTCTGGTGTTGGTGGCGTTACCGAATCCGATGTTCAATCGGCTGTTGGTAATGAGGCCGTTATTATTTGTTTCAATGTCAAAGCGGCCGGTACCGTCGCCAAATTGGCCTCAGTTGAAAAGATAAAAGTTGTTACTTTCGGCATTATTTACGAGCTTTTTGACTACCTCAAAGAGCTGGTCGAGGCGGTCCAAAAAGAGGGCCGGGTCGAGGTGGTCGGCGAGGCCAAAGTCTTAAAGACCTTCCCTTTTGATAATCAAATCGTCTACGGTTGTTTGGTCACCTCCGGCAAAATTCGTCTGGGTGATAAAGTCGGAGAAAGTAAGGTCGTCAGCCTGCGTGTTGGTAAGGAAGCGGTTAAAGAAGCCAAAAAAGACACCGAGTGCGGCCTAATCCTGCAACCCCAACTTGACTATCAGACCGGAGACGTTATAATCATCCACATCTAACCCTATAGGACAGATATGTTTGACCAAAACTTAGTTTCCGAAGCCAAAACCGCCTTAGACGAGGCTAAGTCAGTCGCCATTCTCCTGCCTCCGGAACCGACAACCGACATAGTTGCTTCCGCCCTGGGCCTTTTTCTTTCCCTCAAAGAAGCCGGCAAAGTCGCTCAAATCGGCTGCGGCAGTCCGATCAAAGTTGAAAATGCCGATCTTTTTGGCGTCGACCAGATCAAAAACAGCATCGGCAATCAAAACCTGATCATTTCTTTCGACTTCAAAGAGGAAGACTTGAAGAAAGTGGACTATGACGTCGATGAGAACGGCAAGTTCATGCTCTTGATCCAGCCCCAACCCGGTTGTGAGGCTCCCGATACCAGTTCCATCAACTATAGTTATTCCGGCGCTTCTGCCGATCTCGTTTTCGTCTTCGGTATCACTAGTCTCGAAGAACTGGGTAAAATCTACGCCGATGAAAAGGCCTTTCTGGATCACGCCAAAATAATTTCCTTAAGTCTTTCAAGTAAGCCCGGTAACTTTTCCGCCACGATTCTTCACTCTCATACCGCCGCTAGCTTGGCCGAAATTGTCGCCTTCCTGCTCCAGTCGTGCGAGATTAAACCCAGTTCTGACGCCGCCAACAATCTGCTTTCGGTGATCTCCGAAAACACCCGCAATTTCTCTTCACCGAAAGTTACCGCCGAAACTTTTGAAACCGTCGCTTATCTGATGCGTGCCGGTGGTCGCCTCGGTCGTTCTC
>JBBTWQ010000077.1:0-2966 GCA_038062695.1 Patescibacteria group bacterium
ATTATTTATCCTAAAACACCGCCTTGCCCAAATTCCCTTCCAAAAAGTTCTGCAAGTCAGCCAGTAATTCATTCGCCAGGCTATAGGGAATCGTTTCCGACCACAAACCGCCGTTCTCACCCGTCGCCACCTGCATCGTAATCGCCACTTCGTTTGGTCCCAAAACCAAGTGGAAAATTCCTCCCAACAGGCCAATCTCGACTCCACCCCTTTCTTTAATAATTTTTTTCAGACCCCTTTTCAAAACCAGGTCTACTTCGGAAGATCGAAACTTGCCTCTTGGCCAAAGCCACTTCAGATCCAATCCTTCCGCAGTTCGTCTTAAACACAAATCGAAGTTCTCCAGTCTCTTCGATAAAACCGTCGCCTCCCAATCATGCCGTTCTTGATTCCACTCCAGATAAACCTTGCCCGCCGGAATCTCCATCATCCAGGCTCGTGGGCAAGCCCCACCTTCCGCCACCGCCGTCTCTCTGGCGCGCGACAAATCTCCCCAGCCCAGGCTGGAGTCCAATACCTCCTCCAGATAGCCGGGCAGATTGCCTTGTATCAAACTATTAACCGCCGCTTCCGGACTTTGAGATTGTCCCATAGACAAAAATTAACTTGTAAAGGTAAAAATTATCCTACACTATCGAGTAATCATAATGCAAATCCATGTCTAGAGTCTAGAGGTCGGACCTCTTGATTTAATGGTAGACTAAAGTTGGATGCCCCACAAAAATACCATCAGATACTATGAACCTGACGGCTATTACCACGTCTACAACCGAGGGGTAGAGAAAAGAAAAATTTTTCTGGATAAAAATGATTATTCCAGGTTTGTTGACATCCTCGAGGGCTACCTTGCCCCGAAACCTCCCCCAACAAAACAACTGGTCAGAAACACTCCCTATTGGCGTTCCCTCTTAGACGAAGGAGAGATCACTTTGCTCTGCTATTGCCTCATGCCCAACCACTTCCATCTTCTTCTGCGTCAAAAATCCGAAAATGGCGTTACCAAATTCATGCGCCGTATCTCAAATGCCTATGTTCGACATTTTAACAAGAAATACGCCCGCGTCGGTGCGCTTTTTCAGGGCAAATTCAAGGCTGTCCGTATTGATAACGAGGCCTATCTTCTTCATCTCTCTCGCTATATTCATCTAAACCGTCAAGAGGTCGGACCTCTTGATAACTACCCTTATTCGAGCTATCCAAATTTCATCGGAAAAATCGAAAGCGAGTGGCTTAATCCAAATGAAATTCTCACCTATTTTTCAACCACTAATCATAAATTAACCTACAAAAACTTTGTCGAAAGTCGCCTTAACATCCCCACGCCGATCGACAACCTCACTCTTGAGCAAGTCTAGAGGTCGAACCTCTATTCATCATCTAATACGTCACGAAAACAATCAAGCAAAAAATCAGCTGGCACGCCAAGTTCCTTAGCCACCTTTTCAATTTCGGCCAACAGTTCACGAGCTTTGGGGGCCAAATCCAACCTCGACTCTTCATCCCCCTTGAATATCTCCTACTTCGCTTTTCCACCGCTGACAATTTTTCCGTTTACTTCTCCTTCATCGACTCGAGGTACTTGCGAAACTCATCGCGGACCTTTTTCCAGTCCCCCTTGGCCTCCTCGATCTCTTTGAAGATCAGCTCGACGTCGACCAAAATCTGGTCTTCTTTAACCACCATCTTTGTTTTTGCCATATTTGTATTTTAACTGATATTAACGGTATTCAACCGGAACTTCTGTTAATACGACACCCAGGCTCATCCTGCGGCTCTTGGCGTCGAGCATCTCGACATAGACGTCGACGGTTTCGCCCACCGCAAACTCCTTGCCTTGCGGCTGTTTGCTGACATGGATTAGGCCATCAATACCCCTCTCGAAATTAACGAAAACGCCATAGGGAGCGATCCGAAAAACCTTACCTTGATGCTTGGTACCAACCGCATACTTCGTCTCAATGTCACCCCAAGGATCACCGGAGAGTTGTTTGATCGAGAGGTTGAGCTTGCCCGCTTCTTTCTCGATACCAATGACCATCACTTCGACTTCCTGACCAACTTTGAACATCGTATTTGGATCGTCAACCTTCTCCCAGGAGATCTCACTGATATGAACCAGGCCCTCGACCTTGGCCACCTCACCGGCGGCCTTGACGGGCACATTGACGGTGACAAAAACACCAAAGGGCATAATGCCGGAAACGGTTCCCACCAGTTTCGCGCCGGCGACAACGTCGGCCAACGCCTCATCCTTTTTCGCCAATCCTTCTGCGTCAGAAACAAGTTTTTCGGAGAAGATCAACCGGTTCTGGGCTTTGTCGACCTCGATTACCTTGGCTTTGAAAGTCTTACCCAACAACTCCTCCATGTTCCCCAGATGTTTCTCACCAAATTGAGAAGCCGGCACAAAGCCGCGAATTTCGCCAATCTTGACCACCATGCCGCCTTTGTTAACTTCCAGGCCGGCGACCTCGACTTCTTTGTCCTCATCCATCCATTTCTTAAAGACCGACCAACGGCCTTCCTCCACCGCCTTGCGCAGCGACAAAAGGATTTGTCCCTGATCATTCTCCGGATGTTTGATAAAAACGGAAATCGGGTCCCCCACCTTCAGGGTTTCGATAATGTCGGACGCCTCTTTTGCCTCCGCGTCAGCGACCACCCCTTCGGTTTTGGCGCCAATGTTGACCAGAACCATCCTTTTACTGACAAAGGTAACGGTTCCTTCCACCTGCTGACCTCGCTTGGGAGTCACCAAGGTTGCCCCGGCTTTTGCCATCAACCGATCCATTAGCGATTCAACCTTAGTTTCCACCTTGGGCACTTCCGTCACCTCGACTTTTTTTGAAATTACTTTCTTAACCGGAGCCACCTTCTTAACTTTCGGCTCGGTAACCGCTTTCGCGGGCTTAGTTGCTTTCTTTGTCGCCATTAATCATAAATTCCTTTCTTGTCCATTCGGACAG
>JBBTWQ010000078.1:0-2131 GCA_038062695.1 Patescibacteria group bacterium
GTTGACAAAATGTAATGTATACATTATTATAATTTATTATGACCCGTACTCAAATCTATCTGCCTGAGGAAATGCACCAGCGCCTACTGTTCCTGGCCAAGTCGGAAAATGTTAGTCTGTCCGAACTGATCAGAAAAGGCGCGGGCTTGGTGATAAAAACGAAACAAAAAGGCTTGCCCCCTTATCGACAAACACTGAAAATGCTCGCCGATTATCCAAATTCCCTTCGCGTCACCCTGGCGGACTCAGCCACCAAACTAATTCGCGACCAGAGAGACTAATGAATAAAATCGTCATTGATTCCTGCGTCTACGTCTCTCATTTCGGAATAGACAAGCTCACCCCAAAATCAAAGGCCTTTTTCAAAAGGATATCTCAAACCGATACTCAAATAATCCTCCCTGCGCTCGTTGAAGCAGAGGTTCTCGTCGTCTTGCATCAAAATGGCGCCACCCGCTTGGATAAAATTTCCCAACTTTTTTCTCAGATGATATTCAGCCCGCTAAACAAAGAATTGATCAGGGGATTAACCTCGTTTATAGAATCCAATCAATCATCACTGAAGACCTCCGATCTAATTATTGCCCTAACGGCCAAATTAAATGATGCCGCCCTCATCACCTGGGACAAACAACTGCTCGGCAGTAACATCTGCGAAACAGCATCCCCAGAAAATTACCGGGGACCTTGACGCTTGGTAATCACCACCACATCCTTTCCCGACTCTTCATCACGCCCCAGTTCGACCTCCACCGCCACCCCCTGCACCATCGCCAGAGTCTCCACGCCCGCCGCAAATCGGGCTAAATTCGCGGGGGTAGCGTCTCTAACCGGACCAGTCAAATAAAAAACGATCATCCCGTCGGAAACGGCAACCTTAGCCACACTATTAAAACCAAGATAACTCCACATCTCGGTTTCCAATTGAATTTTAAAAGTATTAAGTTCCTTCATTAGGCCCATATTATACCCTCCATTGCAATAATTTTCCCCTTGGCATATAATCTCCCCTAGTCCAAAGACCGGAAGCGATCATTAAGTCTTCCCGAGGAGCCATTATTATCAGCTCGCCTTGGACGAGCTTTTGTTTTATTAATACGGATAATTTTTACAATTCATAAAACATCCCGCCCTGGCGGGATATGACCTTAAGATATGCCATCTCAAAGAAACGTTCACGGCCTCGCCGAAATCAAACATCATCTGGAAACCGCCAAGGCGGTCATCCTCGCCAACTACGCCGGCCTTTCCGTCGCCGACCAGACCAGTCTGCGCGCCAAACTTGACCAAGCCGGCGGCGAATTCATGGTTGCCAAAAATAATCTTCTCAAAATTGCCCTCAGAGAAAAACTAGGCGACCTTCCCAGAGAAGTCGAGGACGTTCTCGATGGTCCCACCGCCGTCATTTTTGCCCAAACTGATCCAGCCACGGCCGCCAAAGCCGTCACCGAATTCGCCAAGGACAAGGATCTACCCAAAATCAAAATCGGCATCATGAACGCCAAAGTTCTCTCCATCAAAGACATCGAGACCTTAAGCCAGCTCCCCAGCCGCGAGCAACTCCTGGCCAACCTCCTCGCCCAGCTTCAGGCGCCAGCTGGCGCTCTGGTCCGTCAAATCGCTACTCCTACCCAATTATTGGTCTATGCCCTCGACGCAATTAGCCGTAGGTCCTGAGTATGCTCGAAGGATAATTATTAATTATTAAGAACAATCATGAGCGACAAACTCCAAAAAATCGTTGATCACATCAGTGAACTCTCCGTTCTGGAAGTGGCCCAATTGGTGAAAGCTCTCGAAGAAAAGTTCGGTGTCACCGCCTCGCCCGCCGTAGCTTTAGCGCAGGCAGGTGCTCCCGTCGCCGCTGCTCCCGTCGAAGAGAAAACCGAGTTCAACGTTGTTATCACCGATGCCGGTGCTAACAAGATTGGTGTCATCAAGGCCGTCCGTGAGATCAAAAACGATCTGGGTTTGGTTGAAGCCAAAAACCTGGTCGAAAAGACTCCCGCAACTCTGCTTGAGAACGCCAAGAAGGAAGACGCCGAAGCCGCCAAGAGTAAACTCGAAGCCGCCGGAGCCAAAGTGGAATTAAAATAGTTCTACTTTTTCTTTTGAAACTTAAGACCCCGCT